>JAUIEQ010000156.1 GCA_030429785.1 bacterium | reverse complement strand
CCCATTCTGATGCTTCGATAATGTGCGTTAGTGCTTGTTCTGGAACAAGTGGTTTGTCAAGCACCCAATGAATTGCCATCAGTAGAGATGTTTCTTCGCAGCCATAATCCTGCCGAGGATCGTCCCAGTTACCAAACGGCGCTTGCGCGACAAATGGCACATTGTGCTCAACTGTTGTTGCTAATACTATGTTACGATCTGCTAGTATTGGCAACCCTCCTACAATCTGTTCTTGTGCAATTTGGTCGGTGATGGTAATAGCAAGTGGCTTAGTGGTGTTTTCAAGCGCATGACTGGTTGGTTCTGCTAGTACAGATGGATGTAGGGTATAGTTGATGATTATCAAGAGCCCGACGCTCAAAAGACCTATGCCAAGCCCGATAGGTACGACCCAGAAAATATTATGAATATTTTTCATCATATTGCTTGATTGATTTTTGAATGGCTGACACTGCTTCTTTTCTATCTTTATAGCCTAGAATATTTATAGGGTTTTTTGATTGATTGTCAGATTTAAGTAGCTTGTATGTTTCAAAAAAATGAGCATACTCATTAAGGTTGTGTTGGTTGAGATCAGTAAGATCATGCACATCTTCCCACCGTCGATCTTGGCATGGTACAGCGATTACTTTGTCATCAGACTCTCCTCCATCCTCCATGCTGAGAAGTGCAACAGGTCTTACTTTGACAAGAACGCCAACATGTAATGGGTATGTTGCTAGTACAATAACATCAAGCGCATCACCATCGTCCCAAAGTGTTCGCGGTACAAAAGCGTAGTCAAATGGATACGGCGCAGCATTGTAATTAGCGCGGTCTAGTGCGATGAGTCCTGTGTCCTTGTCTATTTCGTATTTATTTGAAGATCCGCGCGGTATTTCAATAATTGCATTCAGCTCTTTCTCTGGTTCATTCCCATGTGGAATATCATGATATAAGTTCATTCGAGACATAAAATATCGATTAATTTTCAATATCAAATATACCAATATTGGCTAATTTTTGCAAGATTTTACTTTATTCTGGGTTTGTTTGTATGTGTATGGGAATAACAATAGACTGGTCTAATTCAGTAATTCCTGATGGATTGCTTTTTTTGAATATGAGATTAACTTGCTTAGGGAGATTGTTTGTTAGTTTCACGAAGCCTTCGAACGTTACAAAATTTTCAGTTATCCATGCTGATTGTGCTGTAACGTAGCTTTCGAGTAAGGTTTCTTTCGTGTTTGGATCTTCTAACGTTACTGGAAAGCTTCCTTCAAAAAACCAATATCCACGTGCTTGTCCATTAATACTGATAGTATGAACAGCAACGCTATTTGGTTGTGGATTGTCAATAACAATTTCATCAGTAACCTTGATATTATTTGTTATATCGCGAGTAAAGGTTTGACCATCAGCAGCGCATTGTTCGGGGTAGCTTTCCATTACAGGATTTCCCGCAGCGACGCATTCTTCAAATGATGTGATTGTCTGTAGGTTACTTGAAGTATTTTTTGGTCTACTAAATACATATGAAGTACCGACAATGAGTAGTAGTATCGTTGAAATAATTGTCCAAAAAATTAGTGATTGTATATTTTTTTTGTTCATAATAGAAATCACATCAATGATACAGTATGGTCTAATTATAGCATAAAAAGTGAATACTAGTTTACAGATCTGTGTTTGAGCATAGCTTTGAGCTAACAGTTAGTTTTTTGCGTTTAGTTTTTGCAAAATGTGGCGCGCGTACCACTCTGGCCAAGCCTTGTCTTGTCTACCAATCTTTTTTTCATGTAATGTGTGTGCTTTTTTTGCGTCGCGTAATAAGTCAGCGAGTTGTTCGATGGTAAGATTTTTCATATTTGCCAGTAAATAGTATGCCTATATATTCTCATTTTTAATAAATAAAAACAACAACTTTTGTTGCTGTTTTTATTTGACATAATCAATAACAAATCAAAGTCTTTATTGTGAGGCATTATGTTCTTTGGCGCAGTTGTGTTTGTTGTTTGGTCTGAATTCATCCCAAAAGGCACTAATATCATCTGCTGAAAGACCTTGTTGTTCTGCAATTTCCTCAAAAAACATTCCTGCTTCACGAAACTCTTGCAGTTCTTCAGCGCTAAGGTCAAAAAACTCGGCAACCGTTGCTTCTCGTTCTTCGTGCCTTAACTTGTGATCTTCAATGCGCGACAACCGCTCATCTGCTTGTTCTTGGGTGATTGTGCCATCTGCTAATAATGACTCGATTTTTTCTTGCTGAGCACGTTCTCGTGCTACTTCAAGATCTTCGTGAGTCAGTCCCTGAGCTGTGGCAATATCACGAAGTGATTCTCCGGCTTCAATACGCGCTGCCAATGCTTCACTGCTAAGTCCTAGGAGTTCTGCATGGTCAATCATATGATCATGCAGATGCGATCTGAGCCCAGATCCAATCGAA
>JAUIEQ010000155.1 GCA_030429785.1 bacterium | reverse complement strand
ATCGGTTTGTTCTTCTGTACTATCAACCATCTCCTTGATTGAAGCAAACGGCGCTTTGAACTGATCAGTTTCTGATACACTTGCTGCCTCAGTACTCGCCATTGGCATATCATTTTCTTGCTGAGTAGGCTCATCTGGCATTGCGTCCGCAAGCGGGGTTACTGTCACTTCAGAGTTATTGGCTGCTTGTGTCAAAACATCTGCAGTCTCAGTACGTTGCTGCGTCGATTCCTCACGCACAACTGGCGCTTGCGAAACTTCTCGCAAAGTAGGAACACGTTCTTGTGCACCAGAACTACTTGCAGACACCGATTCAACAGATCGTGACGCTGGGGCAACATCTTGAACTGAAACACGTAATCGTGGTTTGGCACTTGGTTTGAACTGGCGCTTCACTGCCGGTGGCTCATATACTGCTTCTACTGTTTTTTGACGAAATCTTTTTTTGAATAATCTTTTCAAAAAGCTGTTTGATGATTTTTTTTCTGACAAAACTTTAGACTCCGATTCGTTTTGCATGCTGCGCGCAGCTTGTGGTTCACTTGACGCAGATGCTGCAGAGGTGCGGTCAATAGCAACACTTGGCTCAACAGTACGCTGCAGCTCATCAGACAAAAGATTAATATCTTTTGAATAATTACTACTTGCTGTTTTGTCTTGTTTGTCAGGCATGGGGTTTTGCATTGCGTTATTTCACCATTGGTCGAAGTGCCAATCCGATTGAAACAGCCAACCGAGAGCCAACCTCATCAAGCACTGGCCGTAACTCTTCATCAAACGTAACTTGTGTCCAAGGATCGCCAACGTATTAATATTCGTTGCTTGGGCCAGATACACATCCATAGCCGGCAAAAACGCTGACCCTCCCGTCAAAATTATCTTCTCTACTGACTGACCTGTCTGACTGCTGTATAAGTTATTTGAGTATGAAATTTCCTGAAGCACCGGCTGCATAGTCTGCTCAACCACGCGCGGGATGGACGAACCAGCTGATTGATTAATACCTATATCTCGCTTAAACTGTTCTGCGCGCGCGACATCAATATGCAATCCCTGCGCAATTGCCTGAGTCAACGTCTTACCACCAATATCAATACTGCGATTCAAAATCGGAATACTGTCTTCAATAATCATAATATCAGTTGTGATCGAACCAATATCAACAACCATAATCGAACCATGTTGCTTACCAATCAGCGAACGCGCAACAGCAAACGCCTCGGTCTCCAAACTCAATAACTGCAAACCTGCTGATTTAAAAATATCAACGTATCGCGAAACTAGATTCTTCGGTGCGGCTGTTATCAAAACACGTAAATGATCAGAACTCTTAGGCGTTGAAGACTCATCAGCAGTTGACTGAGCTAACTCATCTGTAAGCACTTGCTCCTGCTGCTGAGCTGCCTCAGCAACCGATATATCACCAGACGGAGCCTGCGCACTTGTTACCTGAGACACTGCTTGTTGAGATTGACTTGATTGCTCTACAGAACCATCAACAGCAATATCAGTGCTCCGCTCTTGCTGAAGCTCATCAATAGTCTTCAAAAGCTTCCAATCAAGAATCATTTCCTCAAGTGGCATTGGCACAAACTTCTTAGCCTCCCATCGTACAGCTTGTGCCAAATCTTTACGAGGCATATTTGGTAAGCTCAAAATTGAACTAAAAACAGCAAAACTTGGTAAGGCAGCAACTGCAGTAACTCCAGAAATACGCGCTTTGGTTTTTATCTGGTCAATGATACTAACGATTTTTTTAGTTGACTCTGGAGACGTATCACGAACTACATCAATCGAATCTTCTGCTATACCGTATGTTATCAGTCGAGGCTGAGGCGTTCGACTCAACTCAATCATTTTGACACTATCAGTTCCAATATCAATTCCAATATAGTTTTTTGTTTTATTAAAAATAGCCATGTTTCTGACACCAATAAAAATTCTAGACTTACACTAGATTCTATACAATTATACCACAAAAACTATAGTACAAAAAAATACTTTTTGTGGACTTGTCATTCATCACTCATCAGAATGGTGACTCTTCAACAAAGACTGGCAACTGACTAGCTAAATCGATAAAACCAGGAGATGGATTAGCGATTAGCCGACCATCATACACAAATGACTCAGCTGGCGCATCAAGCACATCTGTGTACTCTCGTTGTAAGTAAAATTGTTTTGCCATAATCAAACCACTGTGCGTTAGTGGGTCATCTTGTGTCTGACCTGTACTGAGTCGACCGCACCCACTGGAAGCAGTTGCGACATCTGGACAAGCTGTGCCATCACCAAATATAAAATAATTTCCAACAATATTGCTAATAGCAGCATCAACTATCATATCACCAAGCACAACAAATGTTACATTTGGAAGATTTGTCAGTTGATTCAAATTCACGAATTCATATGCCATCTCACCACGAATAATCAGGTCCCCTTCCACAATCACCGTGCCAGCTCCACTCGTACTTCCAGAACCGACTTGAAATGTTATTGGATTATCTATAGTCAAGTCACCTGCACTA
>JAUIEQ010000154.1 GCA_030429785.1 bacterium | reverse complement strand
ATTTAATTTGTCGTTTAAATGTTTCGATATTAGTCGCCGTACTGTGCGCTGGCGCAACCCCTGCTTTGATTGCATAATTCTCTGCAGGCAAACCAAATGAATCCCAACCCATGGGATGCAAGACGTTATATCCACACATTCGTTTGTACCGAGCAACAATATCTGTCGCTGTATACCCTTCTGGATGACCAACATGCAGTCCAGCCCCTGATGGGTATGGAAACATATCAAGTGCATAATAGGGCTCTTTATCTGAAAAATCCTCAGCCGCAAATGCTTGTTGTTCATCCCAAGCTGCTTGCCACTTTGGTTCAATGCGTTTATGATCGTAGTGTTTTTGCATAAAATATACCGTAAGTAACTGTATTCAATACTACTGCTATTACAGCAAAAAATCAATAGAATAAGCCAAAATACATCAAAAACCAATTGCGCAAAGGTGCGTAATTCGGTATTGTTATACAGAGCATTACTCAGCATAGCTGCTTGTTGTACCAACCATTAAAAGACAATTGTATTCGTACACAACTGACATTACTGTTCGTCAAAACAGCACGATTCATACTCAGAATCATACTGCACCTGTATGCGTTTTTCAGACGTCTTATTGGTTTTATTTTCAAACCATTCACGCTAGCGTACACACACGCAATCAAACCAATTGTATTACGGTGTTATTTGATTTTATTTTCTGGTAAAAAATATTTCAAAACATTTCTCAAAACATCACACAATGCCTGGCATCGAATCATCAACCAACGGTCAACACTCTATGTGCTGTTTGCGTTATTAGCCCTAACGATTGTCACGACTAATATTCAAGCACGTGACACTCCCCCTGAAGATCTTGGTAAGAACAGTATTGTATTTGAACTTGTTGTTGCTGATGATACCTTTGCCGTAATTGAGGATAGTACTCGAGCAAGCATTCCACAACCTGACATAACCTCACCAACAGACGGAGCTATTGCGAGCATAGACGACACGTTTCAAAATATAGATACTTCAGATAACACACTCTCAGTCACAGGCGCTGGCTCAGCACTAGTCACTACGAGCGAAAACGATGCTGAAATACGAACAAGCATTGTAGAGTATACCGTGCAGTCAGGTGATACTGTCACATCAATTGCAAAACAATTTAGCATCTCCGTAAACTCAATTCTCTGGGCAAATAGCCTAACAAGCAATTCAATTATCAGACCTGGCGATGTTGTAAAAATTCTTCCCGTATCAGGACTCCTCCATCAAGTAGTATCAGGCGATACCATTGGCGCTCTTGCACGAAAGTACCAGTCATCAGAAGAAGAAATCTACCAAGCAAATGGCGTAGATGCAACTCGCCTTGCTATTGGGACAGACCTCATCATCCCTGGTGGTGTACAACCTGCCCCAGTAATCGCGCGACAACCAACCCAAACTACAGTCACGCCAGTCTTTGATACACCAACTCCACAAGCAGTTGATACCGGCACCAAACTTCTCTGGCCTGCGGACTCTCGACGCATTAACCAATACTACTATTGGCGACATGTCGGTCTTGATATTGATGGTGAATGGGGTGACCCAGTCTATGCCTCTGAAGCTGGTAAAGTAGAAATTTCTGGATGGAATACCGGCGGGTACGGTAATTATGTTGTGATTAACCACGGCAACGGCCTCAAAACATTATACGCTCATAACTCACAAAACATTGTTTCGGTTGGCGACACTGTAGCTCGAGGTCAACTCATTGCATACGTTGGCTCTACTGGACGATCAACAGGTGCGCATATTCACTATGAAGTACGCGCCAATGACAAAGCCGTAAACCCCCTCCTCTATACTCAATAACGGGTCATTGTTGTGACCGATACTGCAAACTCTCTGCAACATGCTCATGCTGAATTTTTTCACTTTCCTCAAGGTCAGCAATCGTCCGCGCCAACCGCAGGACTCGATAATAACTTCGAGCTGATAATTGCAAAGAATCAACAGCTGCTTGCAACAACTCATCAGTTGCTTGGTCAACACCACAATACCGCTTACATTCTGTAGCGCTCATACGCGCATTTGTTTTTGCAGCACCAAACCGCCTGGACTGAACTATCCGAGCTGCTTCAACCCGACTACGGATACTGGATGATGACTCAGGCTTTATGCGAGTTGTCAGTGTCTCGTATGAAACTCTTGGAACTGAACAGAATAAATCAATGCGATCAAGCAACGGACCGGACAATCGTTGTTGATACCGAAGTACGGCTGATGGACTGCACGTGCATGGCTTTTGTTCATCCAAATAAAAACCACAGGGACATGGATTCATTGCCGCAATCAACATACATGCAGCAGGAAATGTCCATGTACCAGCCGCCCGAGAAACCGTAATCACCCCCTCTTCCAGTGGCTGCCTCAGATATTCGAGTATTGATCGTGGAAATTCTGGCAGCTCATCCAAAAATAATACGCCTTTGTGTGCAAGTGATAGCTCACCTGGTTTTGGCAATGTTCCTCCACCAATCAACGCTACGCCAGATGCGGTATGGTGCGGTGAACGAA
>JAUIEQ010000153.1 GCA_030429785.1 bacterium | reverse complement strand
GAATACCAGCAGCAGTTGGCGTACCATCCATGTATTCATCAGCTACAAAAAATTTACTTTCTGGACTAGTCTCATGAATACCAACTTTACCCTCCAAAACCAACAAACCGTATTCAGAACCTCCATCTAGCTCTGCATTACCCGCGATATATACATAACCTTCCTCAATATAACTTTGTGCAATCACAAATGAACCAGCTACAAACACAACCCCGACTACTACGGTAGCAGCTACCAAGACAACAAGTTTGCTGTAATGCATGTACTTATTCATAGATTAATCCCAACGTAAACAATGCGCTCGACAGGCTGCGTCAGCATTACCCGAAGTCCCAGCATACACATACCAATTACCAGCTGTCAGCAACAAGTCACATACTGCATATTCACTACCATCATTCACATCTTCAAACCGCACCCGAGTCAACCCACAAAACTCATCCCCTGTACTTGTAGTCAACAAACTCTGACCAATACTCCCATTATTCGATAAAGCTTCAAGGGTTTCTGTAACTGCAAACACACCTGACACACCATTGATGGTCGCCACTCCGTCAACTGATACGCCATTTGTTGCAGCTGCATGAGCATCACGCAGCTCAAGTGTGTCGCTAATCGTATTAATCAACCGAGCGTCATAATCACCGCCCAGGCTAGAACTACCATGAAAATCAATATAAGCTTTATCCGAAGCAAGGCCAGTTTGTGCTTTTAATTCAATACCATACTGACCAACACTATCCCTACCTATATGAATACCGCTATCACTTGGAACTTCAGCCAGCCCAAAACTATCACCCGAATCAGCAATATGCACCTTACTAACTGGCGTAGTTGTACCTACACCTATTTTTCCATCAATTACTGTAAGACCTTCGCTTGAATTTCCTTCAACATACATTCCTCCTTTTGCAGACAAGTATTGATTTTCCAAATACGTACTATCTGGTAATACTTGGGCTTGAACAAAAATCACCACAACAAAACAGCTTGCTAGTAACACAAAACTAACAAACACAAACATATCACGTACTGAAAAAGCATGGGGAGAAGATCGCATATATATTAGTATACCAAAACTACAATTCGCACACAATAATATATAATCACTACTGATACAAAAATCTTTTGAAGCAAATTTATATCTACAGCACATAAAAATCCCCTTGATTCTTCAAGGGGATGTATAAAAAAATATGCGGTTAGTTAAAAAAGTCAACATTGGACTTGCCAAATACATAGGCAATGCCAGCAGGCCCTTTTGCGTAACACCATGCTTGCGGTGTGGCAGCGCCTGCCTCCCAACTTTTGGTAGCAATGTTAAAGCTATCTTTGTTGGGAATACGAATCTTTTTGTTAGTAACTAGAAGATCCATTATCAGTGCATTGCTCTGCCCTACATAAACTTCCGTAGGCACGCCTCCGTCAAGTGCAAATGCTGCAACACGAATTTGGGTCTCAACTGTTGCGACCAAGTATACTTCACTGCCCTCAAAATGGATAAAACCACCATCACCGAAGGCACCAGTCGCATCATATTGACCAAAGGTCTGCAACGTAAACGTTGCTGTGTCATATGCTTCCCAGCCAAAACCATTACCTCGTCCGCCGGAAACATATAGCAAATCTCCAACTACCTGAATTGATTTCTGCCACGAAATACCAATCGTGAGATCGCGCACGTAATCGCCATGCTCATTCACTTCTTTGAGATACCGACGATTGCTGTGGTTGCCAGCGATAAACAACTGATCGCCAGCAAGTGCAAAGACGTGCATGCTCAGACTTGGTCCCTGTACAACATGAGACCATTCAACCTTATAGGTCTCAGTTGACCATTTCTCAATGATCACACTATCTGCATTCTCAGCCAAAGTCGTGTATGAAATACGAGCTGTATACACGTACTTACCATCAGCGGAAATGGCCAAACCACGCCCAACAGTATGACTTGATGCAGAGCTGCGGTACACGATCGTATCGCAGACACCGGTATGGTCAAACTTGGCTAAAAAGAACTCCTTGAAATTAGCCGTACGTTTGTAGCCAGCAACGAGTACATCGCCATTGGCAGCATAGACTACTTCGCGGTCTTTGTACTGCGTTGACGGCAATTGCCACCTGACGTGCGTAACTTGCACCACGGTCGTAAATGACCATGCTCCGACTTTTATAGCCCTACCATCTGACATTTTTAAGTCTTTTGGTGTCAGTGTATAGAACTTTCCTGCCGTAAGCGGCTTATCAGGATAGAACTCGATCCTTGAGTCACTAGTTGCAACTGAAACACCAGATACCGGCACATCCCACTCATCTTTCATTGACAACTCGCCTGTTACAGGCTGGTCAAATTCGATGTATGGGACGATGGCTGTGTCAATACCAGCCGAGCGATCTGCTGGGTACAGCGATACTACTTTTGCCAACTCTCCTTGTGTATCCTCAAAATCAGGACCACCGCCCGTGGAATCACATCCACTTGCAACAAACAGGAGAGCCGCCACCATTGCGTATACACATACGCTTCGCATGAATAAGAGCATTACGCCCTCC
>JAUIEQ010000152.1 GCA_030429785.1 bacterium | reverse complement strand
TATCGAACGATGGTGCAACAAGAGTCAGGGTCTGTCTTACAGATTCTTGAACTAGGCAGTAATGAGTACCATTATGACAAGAAGCAAAGCGAAGTACTGCCGAAGCTTCTGAACATCGTCAACAGCGGAAACCATAACATTCACGAGGTCACAACCTATTACACGCTCGGATACTTGACCTCAGCTGTCATTACCTATGATTCACTCACCACAGGCGATGGCAATAAGGTCCGCCTACAAGTTTTTGTTAGCGACAAAGACCATAGTCGTGAAAAAAACAAAGAAGTCCGGGCCAATCACACGCAGTTTATCAAAACACCGGGTAGCCATTCAAGCCTACTGCTCAGGAACCTTATCTCCCGCAACAACCGTACTGTTGCGATTGAGCTATACTACTATAAATAAAATTTTTACCAGCCAAATCATCGGCTGGTTTTTATTTCTGACAAACACATGTACTCGCAAACAAACCAAAAACGTTGACTCTTTTTTTGTGAGTGTGATATAGTTTGGTATCATTAGTACACTAACACACTACCTACTGGAGGCATCTATGTCATTTAAGACAAATCTTGCTGTACCATACCACGGAAAAAATATTGAAGTTACTGTTCGATTCATAGTCAAAGACGGCCAGCAAAGACCCTGTTATTACTGCAATCAGCCTGGGGTTATCCAAAAAATTTGTTTTATAGCATGTGATATTTCAACAAACATGCACGACCAAACAAGACTACTCATCACTCGCAAAGCATACACTTTAGTAGCTGAAAGTTTTTTCAATAACCGAAGCATTTGCAGTCTTGGCTCGCCGTGCGAAAATCAACTCATTCAAGATCGAAAACATCAAGCCGAACTGAATGCAATCGAATATGAATATATAGTCTAATACTCAAGCTCTTACTATAAGAGCTTTTTTAAAAACTCAACGACATCACACAGGTGTTGTATACTACATACATGAGCACACAACTTTCATACACACATCAATCAAGCGAACGACTTGATAAATACGTATCGCAATCATTTCCTGAACATTCTCGCAGTCAGTGGCAACAAGCTATCAAACAAGGCGCTGTCACGGTTAACGGCACTGTTGTGCCAACCAAATACCAACTAGCAGCTGGTGACACGATCAGCATTCTTGAATCACCAACACGTGAATATATTAAACTTCCAAAGATTGAACTTGGCATTGTTGCTGAAACCAATGACTACATTGTGGTGAACAAGCCAGCAGGCATTCCAGTACACCCAGATGATCGATATCGTGAAAATACATTAATCCAACAAGTCTGCCGAGACTTTCCAGACATTGCCAAACTTGATCCAGAAAGTGAACGACCAGGCATGGTGCAACGACTTGATAAAGACGTATCAGGTTGTATGATTATTGCCAGAACTGCTGATATGCTCGCGAGTCTAAAGCAACAATTTCATGATCGGTCAGTATACAAAGAATACATCGCACTTGTGCATGATCCACTAACCAAACAATCAAACGAAGTCACTCTCAATCTTGAACGAGACAAAAAAACTGGCAAAATGCTCGTACGACCAAGCAACCAATCAGGCCGCGAAGCAATTACTTACTATGAAGTAATCAAAAACTTTGAGCATTTTTCATTACTCAAAATAATTATCAAGACTGGTCGCACGCATCAAATCCGTGTTACGATGAGATCGCTTGACCACCCTATCGTTGGTGACACGCTCTACGCAAAGAAAAAAACCAAAGCTTCCCTACCGCTTGATCGACCATTTTTGCACGCGCATACAGTGGCGTTTGACGAACTTGATGGCACGCGCGTTACCTACAGCGCGTCACTACCACAGGAGTTACAATTAGTATTAGATTCACTTTCATGATTATCACAATCGCTGGAAAACCTGGCTCAGGCAAATCAACTGTTGCCAAACGCTTGAGCGCAGAACTGGGATATGAGTACTATTACACGGGCAAAATATTCCGAGATCTTGCCCAGCAGCACAATATGACAACACGTGAGTTCAACCAATATCTCGAAGATAATCCAGAAACTGACAAACAAATTGACGACTATCAAGTACAACTCGGCAAAACCAAAGATAATATTATTGTTGATGGTCGACTAGCGTGGCACTTTATTCCACATTCGTGCAAGTTGTTTCTTGATGTTGATGATCGAGTTGCTGCTGAGCGAATTTTTGCTGAGCTGCAAGGAGACACTGAACGAAATGATGATAGTGCAATTGCCAGTATTGATGACATGCTCATAAGTAATCAACAACGCATGAGTAGTGAGGTTGAACGATTCAAATCGTTTTATGACGTTGATATCTCAGACACCAACAACTATGACATCATCATCGATACCACCACGCTCAATCGAGATGAAGTATTTGCCGAAACACTCAAACACATACAATTATTTCAAACAACTAATTAATCATTTGACATTCATTCGCAAGTGTAGTTAGATGTAGCATTGTCGTGACCAAACACGCGACTTGCCATCCCAATGAGCAGTGGTATACTGCTTACTAGTAGTTAATTTTTTTATATGCTCGTTAAGGATTACATGTACACACAAGTACATA
>JAUIEQ010000151.1 GCA_030429785.1 bacterium | reverse complement strand
AAAAAATGTTTAATGCTGTTCTTGAAAAAATTGCATCGCATCAAAGAAGCGCGTCGCAACAATTCATGGTATACAAAGGTCAAGACAGCTATCAGCGGTATTGGTTACGAGCAATTGAACAAGCTCCAGTAGGCGTGGTTGGATATGTTGCTGGCGGAGAGCTCGCACTGTGGCAACAACACATGGGCAAACAGTTACCTGCATATCTTCGTATTGCACGTGACAAACAACTGATCTGGAAAGTTATTTTCTTTACTACTGAACAACAAAACGTCGATCTACTTGATCAAAGCACCATCACCTACGAAAGCCGAACTGCATCCACCATCATTCCTGGACTTCCTGGAAACTTTAACATCTTTAATGACACTGTTATCATACATGTCTTTGAACCTGAACCGTATATTATTGAACTACGTGATGCAAATATTCTCAAACTTTTTGCAGCATACTTTGAAACAATGTGGGAATCTGCAGTATAACTTTTGCAACAAGACATACTCACACAAATACATAAAAACCGCTTATTTCTAAGCGGTGTGAATTTCTAGTTTTTGACTGACTCATGATCATTAGGAACAGGAAGTGGTGGCAAGTCGTGAATCTTCAGGAGCTGATCAATATGAGCACGCAACATCTTGTTTTCTGCCTTAAGCAGCTCAATATCTTTGGTATTTTGTTGCGCCCTGCTTGCCAGTCGCCAGCGCCCTACCGGATCACCACTACAGCCCTCGCAACGAGACCAAATTGGAAGGGTAACAACAAACAACAAGATAATGCATACACGCTTCAGATTTCTACTGTTCAACATGAAAGACTCCCTTATAGTTTAGTTTTGAGTTGTTTTCTTGAAAAGACTTATGTCTTTTCAATGATGAACAAAGAATAAATTAGCATACCAAGTGCAATAGACTTTGTCAATTATTCAAAATAAACTTGTCTGACGCGGCTTTGAGCGCTCGATTTCTTCCTGACTAAAAATAGCAATCTCACCATACACCCCATCATACCCAGGCTGTATCTGCAGCTCACCAGCTCGCATTCGACGAATGCCTTCTGCAATGTTTGGATGTGGCGCTGCTGCTTGTAGTGCCGCAATATCACTATCAAGCAATATCGAAAGCTCAGATCCAAGAGACTGTATCATATGCCAATATGCATGCATGACTGTTTTTGACTTTCTTCCCTTTCCTCCCATTGCCTGCGCGATTATTTTATCAAGCTCTACCAACTTGATGTCAGATGGCCTGTTCGGCACAATGTATCCCGGATCACGGTCAGCCAACTCTTCTACCCGATAATCAACTCCAATGGTTAACGGCTTGTTGCATACTGGACACAAACCTTTGTGCTTGATAGTTTCGCGCGGTTCCATCACGACATTGCAGTCCCGATGTCCATCAAAATGATACCGACCTTCATGCGGAAAAAACTCAATCGTATACTTGAACTTGTTGGTATCTTTTTCCTTGAGAATTCGAATCAGCTCATCGTACGTAATCGCATGCTCATCAAATTCCATAACATTTGCTTCACGTCCTAAATTTGGCAAGCTATGAAAGTCTGAATTTGATACTAATATATATTTATCAAGTGCTGAGACGCGGTAATTCATAGCCGGATCACTTGATAGCCCGGTTTCGAGTGCGAAAATATATTCTGACATATCACCATAACATTCTTCAACACTGTCATAGCCAGATTTTGAACCAAAAATTGCAAACCATGGCGTCCATACATGCGCTGGAATTACCTCAATCCGCTCGTCAATGGTTTTTGCCATTTCAAGAAAATCACGACACGACATACCAAGAATAGGGCGACCATCTGATTTCAAATTAAATTCTCGACGATTCAGTTCGTTATTTAATTGCTTCACTGCAGCAAGATGCGGCGCCAATACAACATTATGAACACGACGAACTTTGTCATGTCGCTTATAAATAAAAGAAAGCTCTGTGGTGAACATGAACCGTGTTGGCAACGCGCTATGTGGCACGCTCACATCTGATTCAGCTGCCATGCGGGCAAACACTTTTGGATCAAGCGCGTCTTTGTAATAATAAAAGCCAGAATCACCATCAGGAATAAGCATTGCTTCACATTCTTTGATCCAAACCGGATGCGTGAAATCAGCCACGCTCAACAAGTTAACACCTTTGATTCGGCCCCACATGTCAAGATTTGGGATAGTTAGTTGCGGCGAGCAGGCTCTGCTAAACCGTGAATGACTATGAAAATCAGTTATTACTCTCATTTGCTTAGTGTAGCAACTTCTAGTATATAAAAAAAGAATCACAAAATGCCGCTGCTTCATACAACAATATATAAGCCCTGAAAGATATCAGGGCTTATAGGATACGCATCAGCATTTAAGCTTAGTAATGGTACAGAAAATACTGAATTGTGTGGTATGCAGGATTTGATTCAATAATGTTCAAAAAGTGATCTCGTCCTAAGTAATGATGGTGTCCACTGTCATACTCCTCATGGTGGTGCGAATCATCAGCATGGTCGTCATATGATTCGTCAGTACTTTCAAATTCGCCATCGTCATACTGATCTTCATCTGAACTCTCGTCAGAATACTCCTCATACTCTGCATGCTCTTCTTCTGACTCACCTGCTCCAG
>JAUIEQ010000150.1 GCA_030429785.1 bacterium | reverse complement strand
CGTGCAACTGAAAAGCCAGTTGAACGAGCAGCCAAAAAAGGTGATATGGTAGAGATTGATTTTGGCACTACTGTTGATGGTGTAGCAATTGAGGGCGGGGATGCCAAGAAGTATCCGTTGGTTCTGGGTGATGGGCAAATGATTCCTGGTTTTGAAGAGCAGTTAGAAGGCGCTCAGGCTGGTGAAGAAAAAACATTCACCTTGTCATTTCCAAAAGATTACAAAAAAGATTTGGCAGGCAAGCAAGCTGAATTCACGGTGACTGTGCAAGCTGTGCGTGAGCGCGTAATCCCGAAGGCTGATGATGCATTTGCAAAAACACTTGGTCAAACATCACTTGCTGATTTGAAAAAATTGATCAAAGAAAATTTGACTCACGAAGCAGAGCACAAAGAAGCGCACCGACAAGAGACGGAGGTTCTTAAGGTAATTGTCGAGAATTCTGCTTTTGGTGAATTACCGCGCGTATTGATTGATAATGAGCTCAATCGCATGCTTCGAGAGTTAGAGCAAGATTTGGCGCAACGTGGCGTGCAGCTTATGGATTATATGCAACAGCTAAACACTACAGAGGAGAAGCTTCGTAAAGAATTTGAACCACGTGCACATGAGCGAGTAAAGACTGCGCTTGTGGCGCAAGAGGTTGCTACTGCTCATAAGATTACTGTTTCACCAGAAGAGATTGAGCAAGAAATCAAACAAACCAAGGAACAGTACAAAGATAATCCAGAAGTACAAAAAAACGTTCAAACTCGTGAGTACAAAGAATATGTTGAACACGTTATGACGAACAAAAAAGTGATTGAGTTTTTGAAAGATACAATAATAACCGACTAGTATTCTATAGTACGCGGATAAAAAACCCTGCAATTATTTGCAGGGTTTTGTGATACTTAGTGAGCATTGGGTTGTGGTGTCCACCATGGACCAAGTAGGCGGCAGAACACAAGACCGGTCAGTAGTCCGCTGGAGGTTATGGCCCATTGTATGAATTCAGATGATGTGGTGATGTGTTTATATAGACTTGATACGGAAAGTAGTGTTTCCATTGGAATTTTAAAAAATTTGACAATTAAAAGTCCTATGATTGGACCCAGTACGATACTGACCAATACTTGTAGCAACAGCGTATGGTACGCAATTCGCTTGCTGTACAGCAAGTCTGTAAATTTTGATATTATCAGAACAATTATTCCGGTTAAGCTTGTGGCAACAAAAAATAGCATGCTGTTGAAAATTGGTCCTGATAACGTCCCCTGAAAAAGTTGAATATATACAGCCACACAGCCTAGTGTTAGTGCTGCAAATAGCCAGTGGATGCCTATGATTCGAGTATTGGTATTGATACGGTCAGTGTCATATTGGTCAGCTGTCCACCACGGACCAAGTAGTCGACTCAGGACTATGCCGACAACGATACTTCCTAAATGAAGTAAGGCTTCTTCTGTTGGGATAGGTGAAATAATTAATGGAAGTGTAGCTATAACTCCTGCTGGAACGACAACATGGTCAAATTGTGGTCGTTTGTTATGAACTTTTGTAACGAGCTTAGTTAGCACCAGAACACAAAGTAGTGCATAGCCAATTCCGCCGATGTATTGAGGATGTTCATATCGCAATGTCATGAAGGTGAACAAGTAATCAGCTATATCTAAGTTGGTGAGTACAACGATGCTCCAATAGATAAACAGCTTGTATGTATTTGTTTGTAACGAACTCATAATAACACACCTCCTGGTTACATGAATATTGTGGTTATGTTAGTCGATCGTACGTGATTATTATATTTTTGTCTAGTGTTGCACTGCGTGTTGCAAAAAGTATCTGATGTGAGACAATACAAGTATGTTAATCGGCGCGCATGTTTCAGCAGCAGGTGGAGTATTCAAAGCTCCAGAAAACGCACATCGTATTGGATGTGAATGCTTTCAGGTATTCACCAGGAGTCCTCGCGGCGGACAACCAAAACCGTTAACGGATGAAGTGCTTGAGCAGTTTTTTGCCGAAATAAAAAAATACGCGTTTACAAAATATTATGTGCATGCGCCGTACTATATTAATTTTGCTTCTAGCAAAAAGCGCATTGCCGAAGGGTCAGTTGAAGTGATCCGCGATGAACTCGAACGTGCGAGTAAGCTTGGCGTGACTGCACTGATGACCCATCTTGGTTCCAGCAAAGATGTTGGCAAAGAACAAGCAGTTAAGATGACAATTGATGGCATCAAAGCCGTGCTCAAAGGGTACACGGGTAGTTGTCAGTTTTTGTTAGAAAATGCAGCTGGAGCAGGGCATGTGATTGGTGATAGCTTTGCAGAACTTGGGGCAATTATCGCTGGAGTTGAAAGCTTGAAAGCAAACAAAGACAAAGTTGGGGTATGTCTTGATACGTGTCACGCGTTTTCTTCTGGGTATGATATTCGTGATGCAAAAGCATGGAACAAAACACTGAAAGAATTTGACGAGTTAATAGGTCTTAAGCGGCTCGTTGTACTGCATGCAAACGATTCAAAGTATGAACTGGATGCGCGCAAAGATCGGCATGATAATATTGGCAAAGGAACCATAGGCAAAAAGGCATTTGAAATTATGGCAACACATCCAAAACTAAAAAGCGTTGATTGTATCTTAGAAACGCCGTGGGTAGATGGTGAAAAAACTATTAC
>JAUIEQ010000006.1 GCA_030429785.1 bacterium | reverse complement strand
TAGAAAAAGCACTCCGTTGTGGGCAAGCGTGGCTTCCCCTGGCGATGCCTTAGCTCCGCCACCAACCAATGAGACGTGTGAAGCGCTATGGTGCGGTGAACGAAATGGTCGTTGTAACTGAATCGACTCTGCACTACGTAACTGACCAGACGCAGAATAAATTGCTGTCACCTCAAGTGCCTCATCATGAGAAAGTTGTGGCAGAATTCCGGGCAATGCTCTTGCAAGCATGGTTTTGCCAGAGCCGGGCGGGCCATTGAACAATACATTATGACCACCTGCTGCCGCTATCTCCAACACTCGCTTAGCATGCTCTTGACCGTTAATTGAGCTCATATCATATTCTGCCTGCACTGTTCGCGCAGCTGCACTGCGCACAATATACCGCTCAAATACATACCGAGCATCCATAGTACTACAAAACCCATGCAACACATCACGCAAGTGCGTTATTGGATAGATAGTAATACCATGAACCATAGCTGCTTCTTGCGCATTGGTAGCAGGTACAAACGCGTGCTTGATTCCGGCTGCTTTGGCAGCTAGCACCATAGGCAAAACGCCTACAGCTGATCGTATCGCGCCATCGAGCGCCAACTCACCAATCACCACCGTATCATCAAGCGAACATTGCAAATGCTCTGGTGGTTCTTTGAGGGTTGCTAGCATGATCGCTAACGCTATTGGCACGTCAAATGACGGCCCTTGTTTTTTGATATCAGCTGGCGCAAGATTGACTGATATTCTTTTGGTTGGAAATTGAAATCCTGAATTCTTGATAGCAAGCCGAATTCGCTCACGCGATTCTTGAACGGCCGTGTCAGGCAAACCAACAACCACAAAGTTGCCTAGTTGTGTCGGGGTGAGGTCAGCTTCAACTTCGATTAACGAACACTCTAAACCACTGAGTGCGCAGGAGAGTACTTTTGATGGCATACGGCATTATACTTACTGCCCAGGCCAAAACAACAACTGCAATATATCATACTTAGCCGCAACAGTAAAAGACCCTGAATTTCAGGATCTTATAATACTTATCTATATGCATCGTGCTTTTGTGTGTCAGGCAACGGCAAGCCGACACGAACCGCTGTAATAAATCTTCCGGTGGCTTGCTCATATAACCCTTCTTGTCCGCAACTACACAAAGCTCTGATCAATAACCCCTGTCCAGTTGGAATGCGGACGCATTCAAGTAGCAATCTAGTAGACTTGCAGCCACCACACCGCAATTTAACTGAGGGGTATGATGGAGCTGCTAACTGCATAAAGACAACCACGTTGTCACGGTTTCGAAATACCGCATACATCTTGCAGCTGGTACACCGAGCCACAAAAAAACCCCGCCCAATGCGAGTGCAGATAGTATGCTCCAGTACATGCGCCGCACTAGAACTGCAGTGTGAGCACCATAACTGTTGAGACGATGTGATCATCAGAACCTCCATTTAATTGTATGATGTGCGTTGCTCTTACCAGTATATCATATGAGCTACTGCTCTCTCGCAGTTTTGTAAATAACAATACAAATCCCGATCAGTATGTACACATCTGATAAGTTAATAACAGCACCCCATGGCATTTGCCACCAATCAATCACCGAGCCAAAACGAAAACGATCCAGTACGTTACTCAATCCCCCAACAAATATCAACATCCATCCAAAATACTCAACGCTCCTCAGTTGATACAAGTACTGAAGCAAGTTAAGCAATACAACAATCAACAACGAAGCACTCAAAACAATAATCAACCACGCAGGAAGTTGCCATCCAAAAATTACACCGTCATTTAAATACATGTATTGCTCGTACGGCAGCCATGACAAAAGCTCCTGAAATTCATCAGGAGCCACAAAAAAACCTAACTTAATAAACCGATCTACAACAAATAAAATATAGACGCACAGAGCCAAACCTGCATATCTCCAACGCATATCAAGCTAGTTACTGCAGTCAATACATGTTCGAGCAGCAGGATATGCTTTTAGTCGTTCTGGATTGATTGAGGTATTACATACTTCACATACACCGTACGTACCAGCGTTAATTTTTGCCAATGCTTCTTTGGTATCAACCAAACTACTCTCTAGGCGCTTACTAAGCGATAAGTTAACTTCATGCTGTCGGTATTCTTCAGCATTATCTTCCTCAGAATCTCCATAATCAACATACCGAGCCGTATACTCATCATCCTCATCTTTGTCAGCAAATGAACTCAATTCTTTTTCCAGTTTTTCTTTTTCAGTCTCAAGCGCTTGCTTGAGTTCTGCTAATGTTTTTTCATCAATCATACAATAATCATTAATACGAAATAATAGACTATGCAACCAGTATGCTCTCAGTATACCAAGCAATGTTTAAAATGCAATCAATGGATAAAAAAATGGATAAAAAAAGAGCCCGGAGTACCCGGGCCCTAGATAATAATCATTGGCTGGTACTGCCGGGCCTTATAGCAGATTTGGACCGCTGTGCAATCATCCTTTTTGGATAATTCCATAGACTTTTCTAAATCTACTGTTTAAGGCTCGACCCTACTTACGAGCTAGCTTTCTTGCCTGATTGTGGGTTGTTTTGATTCTTATTACTTTTTTGTAATTTAAATCAAAGTCCCTTTCAATTTTTGTTTTTGTTTTGTGTTATACGGTAGGTTCGCATAACGTATATCGAGCAAAAAAGCAGAAAGTTATTTCCAAAACATTGTTATATTATTTTGTGAAACAATTCTCTGTCGAATTCAAGGTACTTTTTAACTTACAAATACATTATAGCATAATAAAATGAAAAAATCAACCCATGTATTTTGATGACTTTTGACTATACCTTAGTTAAAAAATCATCCTTGTAAGTTTTTGTAACAAATTTATTATGCCACATTTTAATCATTTTTCAAAAAATGAACACCTAATTTATACACAACTTATCAACAATATCATATTTAATGCTAATATTAGCGCATATAAATGAACAAATTCAGTATACAACAATTATTGAACACATACTACCAAATCATCATTAACTAACATTGCCACAACTGTATCAATTCCTGACTGCTCTGCAACTGATACTGGGGCGTCGTAAGCTATATAATTTTCTGTCACCCCAAGACACGGGTGTCTGGTTTCTGTCGGTATACTGGATTGTAATACACGTTTGAGCCCTGACACTTGATTACTAATATACACAGAAGTATCAGACTCTGCGTATACCCAGTCCCATACAGCACCATCTGCTACAACTTCATATATTTGATACTCCCCTATGCGTTCACTGGGTCGAATCTCGATACCGTCATGAACCTCTGCCACAAACTCAGTTATATATGACCCATCAACTAATTGTTGCGAAACAGCTTGCGGGTATTGGTAACTTGCTACCACTCGCAACGACTCTTGCCATGCAGCTTGATCAAACTGATCATTCTTACTAATACTGGCAACAAGCACATGCGCTGCCTGGTCTGTTTCTGAGATTTCCTTAAATGCCAATGCCATTGAAAATCTCGTATCATCTGCTGATAACCAGGTTGATGAACGCTCAAATAAGCTATTGTTAATCCGTTGCAGCAACGTAACAATTGGCACATTTTCTCCAAAAAACCGCTCTGCATCGCTAAATAAAATATCGGATACGGAAATATTCTTAATTAACAAGCTCTGATCAAGCGCTATGGCGTCAATCCACTGAGGATCGGGCTTTATCTCAGGAGGTGCGAGTGGTGCTTGATGCTCGGAAATAATCAATACATCATCCCGTACACTCATACCAGCAACTATCCAAGACTGATCACCGGTCAGAGACTCAAATAACGGCCCAAATAAAGAGTGCTCTGATCGCATGGTAACATACTCAGCAGAAGCAACATCTGCATACATATACCATCTATTTGTACGCGGCACACGCTCTTGAGCCAAAAAACTTCCTAATGAAACCCCTGCATCTGGCTTCCAATCATCATATGGTCTTGAACTCACTACCACAATTGAGTCTTCTCTATACACTGAGAATCCAGCAGCTTCCCATTCAGACATCTTGTCTAATAAACGCTCATCTGCCGAAAATATAATTAGCGCAGGCTCTCCTTCAGACAAAAGCACAAAACCAGCTTCTTGAAATTCCAAGCCCGAGCTATCTGGCCAGAGAGCCATCACATCACCAACAACTTCTCCTGCCCACATATCACGAGCAGTAGGGTGAAAACTCACAAATTGACGCAAAGCACGGGAAACAGAATGATGATCAAGGCTCGGAATATGCATATAGAGCAATGCCGAGTCAGGCACAAAATCGATAATATTATCATGGTTCAGCCGATACCGCTCCACAACGCTATGGGTAAATAGTACAAAAAATGCAAGTGCGATAGTCAAAATAACCCACGGAAGTAATAATCGTGAGTGAGTACGATGACTGCGTAGTTTATGAAACAGCCTCTTGTAGAGTGGTTCCTGAGGGACAAAAAACATAACAATCGAAGAACAGGTATTATCGCTCTTCTAAATAATATTTATAATCCTAGCCAAAAAAACAATATATAAAAACAACATTGCAACTCCTTCCCATTTTCGCACTACATTATCAAATGTAGTAAAAATAGTCACAAAAGTAGCAATAACCAAAAATGGCACAGCAATAACGTATGTCAAATCTGTAATCTGCAAATCTGTAAAAACTGCCGGCACACCCGTCACAAGCAGCACATTAAAGGTATTTGAGCCAAATACATTACCTATTGCAATCGCGTGGTTTCCCCGCTTAATAGCAGCGATAGAAGTCAGCACTTCAGGTAACGATGTACCAAATGCCACAACAGTAACGGTTAGTAAAGTTGATTGAATATTCAATAATGCTGATATGGTGAGGACGCTATCTATCAAGTATTTAGCGCTAATCGCCAATACAAACATACTCACCAAGATAATAGCTCCATATTTAACGTATAGTGCTGTCTTTTTGTTTGCTGTATGCGCTATATGCTCGGCTGCATCACCATCTTCGGCATATCGCTGCTTCATCTCTGCTAACTCTTCCTTGTCTTCACGCACAATCTCTTTTGATTCAGATCGGATATTGTATACCAAAAAAATCAAAAAGAAAATCAACAAAAAAATACCTTCGCTAGTCGTAATAACACGATCATACGCAAAGTACACAAATAACGCCATTGATGCAAAGAAAAATGGCAAATCAACATCAATGAGCGATGTTTTGACGCTTAATGGTCGAGCTACTACCGCACCGACACCGAGAATCAAAAGTGCATTAGCAATATTTGAACCAACAACGTTATCAACTACAAACTCAGTTGAGTGGGCATCAAGTACTGCAAACAAAGATGAAACAAGTTCAGGCAATGATGTGCCAACTGCAACAATAGTCGCGCCAATAATAAATGAACTCAGACCCAATGCTAAGCCAAGTTTTTCGCTATATTCTGTGAAATAATCTGCTGATTTGACCACTGCGTACAAACTCACCAACAGGACAACTATCCAAATAAATACCATGATAACTAGATTTAAAGTATCTGCAGTATAGCGCATAATCACCAGTCTGAACACCAAGCTTTTTTCCGGAGAAAATAAAAAATTACAACACGCACACAACCATCAATATGCATTGACAAATGCGGTACATATACTTGAATGAGTATTCAAGCATCGTACATTCATATTCAACATAGCAAGGAGCTACTTAATGTCTAAAAAAATCACCGTGATGATCCCCATGTCTTGGCAACAAAATTTACATATCATCAGCACAAGCAGCCCAGAATTATGGCAGTTTTTACAAAACAGTGGTGCTGAACTTATTCAGCAAGATTTCCCACTGCACGGCTGTGCTGATAAGCTGTCGCAAAACGACTTCGGTACAGAAAAAGTTGTGGTGGTACTTGGCTCTCCGCTGCCATTCCAAATCGATGCACAGATACTTGGTGCGATTTGTCACAGGCGTGGTTGGTTGGCTGTACAGGAGGATAAGACACTGACAAGCAACGGTTTTTTTCTAGATAAAAAGCAACTCGGTGCTGCTTGGAATGTTTTTAGGTCAAAATCATGACAACACAAAACCCCGAAACAATATCGGGGTCTTTTATTTGAGCAAGAGAACGTACTTATCGACGTGATCCGCGGTTACGATCACGGTTGTCACGACGTGGTGGTCGACTATCTCGTCGTCGATCCCTGCGATCATCATTGTGATGCTCTGACCGCTCTGGTCGTGGCAAGAGTAATTTATGAGATAAATTGACTCGGTCTTGGTCATCAATCTCCTTTACTTTTACCTCTAGCTTGTCTCCAACATTTACTACATCAGATACCTTATCAACGTGCTCCCATGCAAGCTCTGAAATATGCACCAAGCCTTCCTTACCAGGCAAGACCTCTACAAATGCGCCAAAATCCATCAATCGAGTTACTGTACCATTGTATGTTTCACCTACTTCAACATCCTTTACCAACATCATAATCCAGTCTAGCGCTCGTTGCATTGATTCACCATCATCTGACGTTACCATCACCAATCCAGTATCTTCGATATCAATGCTCACGCCTGTTGTTTCAGTAATTTCTCGAATTGTCTTACCACCAGATCCGATAATATCTCGAATCTTTGATGGATCAACCATCAATGACTCAATTCTCGGTGCGTATTGTGATAGCTCTGCTCGAGGCTCGGCAATAGCTGCTTTCATGGTATCCAAAATCTTGAGCCGTGCTTGGTGGGCTTGCTTCAGCGCACCCTTACACACTGCCAAGCTAATACCCTGCAACTTGATATCAAGCTGAATTGCGGTAATACCCTTTTCTGAACCAGCTACTTTAAAATCCATATCACCCACATGATCCTCAATACCTTGAATATCAGTCAGCAACTCATACGTAGTCGCATCAGCTGGGTCAGTCATAAGTCCGACTGAAATACCAGCAACCATATCAGTAATTGGCACACCTGCGTCCATGAGCGCTAGCGTTGAACCACATACCGCTGCTTGTGATGTTGATCCATTTGATGACATGATCTCAGAAACCAGTCGAATAGTATAAGGAAACACGTCTTTGCTTGGCAAAACAGGCTCCAGTGCTTTTTCAGCCAGCGCACCATGACCAATTTCACGACGACCAGGTCCACGCATTGGCCGTACTTCCCCAACAGAAAATGCCGGGAAATTGTAATGATGCATGTATCGTTTCTTGCCTTCAAATTCCATAGTATCAAGCAATTGCTCATCTCCAGGAGAGCCAAGCGTTGCAATGGTGAGTGCCTGCGTCTCTCCACGCGCAAACAAACCAGAACCATGTGTTCGCGGTAACAATGCCACAGCAGCTGATAACGGCCGTAACTCATCAAGCTTTCGACCATCAACTCGAATTTTTTTGGTCAATGTCATTTCACGAGCAACCTCACTAATATACTCATCAAGCTGTGACAAGCCGTATGCGCGCATCTCTTTTGAGACCTCATTATCCTCTTTGAGCATTTCACTGAGTTCATCCTCAAGCACTGCTACTTTTTGTTTGAAATCTGCTTTACTAGCATACGGAAACAAAGCAGTGAGTGCGTGTGAGCCAATAAATTCTTTTACTTTTGCATCAACAGCTGTGTGCATTGCTACTACTGCCTCATCAAGTACTGCGTCATCTGACTGCTTGGTTTTACCAACTGCTGCTTTGACTTCGTCCATAAATGTAAACACTGGCTGCATCTGAGCATGTGCGTACTCAAAAGCTTCGGCCATCACAGCATCGTCCACTTGTGATGCTCCTGCCTCAATCATAACCACACCATCGCGAGTACCAGCCAAAATCAAATCAAGCGCTGAAGCTTCACGATCTTCATATGTTGGATTGACCACCCAGTTATCCTGAACACGACCAAGTCGAATGCCAGCTATCGGACCATTCCAATCAACATCACTAATCTCAAGTGCAATTGCCGACCCAACCAACGCTGGAATATCAGGATCATTTACACCATCAAACGACAGCATCGTCAGCACAATTTGCAGATCTCGACGCTCAGATGACTTAAACATTGGACGCAAGCATCGATCAATAAGACGTGCTGTCAAAATCGCATCATCACTTGCCCGACCCTCTCGTTTGATAAATCGAGAACCTTTGATCTTACCAGCTGCGTACATTTTTTCTTCAAAGTCAACAAGCAATGGGAAGTAATCAATCCCATCACGCGCTTTGGCTGCTTGCACAACTGTTGCCAACACGACTGTATCACCGAGACGTACTGTACAGGAACCATTGGTCTGCTGTGCCAACCGACCAACTTCGATTTCTAATGTTTTACCAGCCCAATCAAGGCTGAATGTTTGTATGTTTGCCATACGTATATAACCCTTTCACAATACTACAGCATGAGCGTATGTTGTGGTTATTTGAACTTAGCTTGCGGCCCAGTATATTGACCATAATCTAACTTCAAATAACAACGCGTGTTCTGTATTATTGAGTATTAATTATTTTTTTAAAATATATTTTCGTTTATCCAAACTCAAATCTGTAAACTCATCAACAACATCAATCAATTGCTGGGCGGTGCTTTGACTAAAACTCATCACCTCCACCTTGATACCTTGGCTTTGCAAATACTCAACCAATGGTACAAAATCCCCGTCACCACTAACCAAGACAACCACATCAAGTCGACTAGCAAACCGCATAATATCAACTGCAATACCAACATCCCAGTCAGCCTTTTTTGCGCCACCAGAAAAGACGCGCAAGTCCTGGACTCGAACATCATATCCTTGTCCAGCAAGCGCGTCAAAAAATGTATTTTCTTCAGCTGTTTCTGATTTAACCACGTATGCACGTGCGTGCAACAACACGCGATTGTCAGCTCCGTCCTTGAGTACAGTTTTGAAATTCACTCGCCCACCGTGTAGCTTCTTGGCTGAGTGGTACATATTTTGCACATCAACGAATACGCCGATGCGCTGTCCAGTGTGTCGTAATGTCATTGATTATTTACCCTTCGTTATCTTCTGCTTCAGCTTCTTTTTTGGCTTCTGCTGCTGCTAAATCTTCAGGATCAAGTGAAGCTGAAACACTTGGCTTGATCTTGATTTTCAACTTTTTAACCAAATCAACAAAACTATCGTTATTATCTTTTTCCAAAAATCGCAATAACCGTCGGCGTTGGTTTACTTTTTTGAGCAAGCCACGTCGTGAAGAAAAGTCTTTACGATGCATTTTCAAATGCTCAGTAAGCTCTTTGATTTCTTCTGATAAAATAGCAATCTGCACTTCAGCAGATCCAGTGTCATTGGCATGCGTACCATATTTTTTTATGAGCCGCGCTTTTTTGTTCTTATCCATCATATAGTTATTCCCTTACAAGACCAGTATCTGAGTATGCGGACACTACGCCGCAACCAAGATACCGTCTATTAATTAATAAAGTATATGTATATACCGACTAGACAATACCATAGATACGCATTTTTATCAAGTGATAAAAAACGACAAGCTTATACTTGTCGTAGGGTAGAAATAGTCGCCGGAAAATAGTTATTTGGTTGATTTTTTGCGGGTCTTTTTGCCGGATTTGGTCAGTGGCTTGAGTAAATCAATAAGTCCTGAGGCTGCTTCACCCACAACATCTTTGAGCGACTCCAAGACTCCCTCACCTTTTGCTGCAAGTGCAGCCAGCAGGTCGTCACCATACTTCAGCCACAGTTTGGTGTCGTCGGGATTAAGCTTGCGCTTATTACTGATATAGACACGAATGAGCCGTGCGGCAATGTCCGGATTGGCGTCCAGAAAAGCGCACTTTCGCTCAAAACTTAACGTATTAAAATCCTTGCACATAGCCAGCAGTGCGGCGTCATATTTTGCTCGCGAACTGGCATAGTCAACGCTGGCGACTTTTGCCAACTTCAGCAAATCATTGAATTTTTGTGACATGTACGACTCCTTCTATGGGTTTGTAATAACTCACGCGCCTAGTGCGTAAGCCTGATATAAAGAGCTTTTCATGTAACCGTAGCATTTGCATCATCCTTTGTAAAGATACAAAAATCAGTGCATAAAAAAACCGACTTCTTTTTGAAGTCGGTTAAGGGGAAAAACGAAAATCAAACCTGAAGCATCATCTGCTTAACCTGGTTGACTATCGAGCTATAACGTTGACTCAACACAGTCTGCATGTCGCGATGGTCAGGAAGTGGAACAACTATTTTCTTGGCAAAACGGCCGGGCTCCTTGGCCATAATGTAAATCGTGTCTGCCAAAAAGACAGCAGCGTCGATATCGTGGGTCACCATGATAAAAGTAGACTGTCGCTGCTCCCACAACTTATTCAGAATCATTTGAATAGCGAAACTATTCTTATAATCCAAGCTAGCCGTAGGCTCATCAAGAAATAGCAGTTCAGGCTCATAAATCAACGATCGCGCTATAGCTACACGCTGCATTTGACCACCTGAAAGCATTTTGCGAGATGCATATTTTTCTTCTTGCCCAGACATTCCGACTGCCTCAAGCATTTTCAATGCACGAGTCTTTGCTTTTGCTTTTTCAACACCGCGGTACAACAATGGCTGCATAACATTTTGCAAAACATCGCTCCAACCGAAATTTGCATACTCTTGAAAAACCAATCCAATCTTATGGCGAGCGGGGTTTTCAAACCCTTCTACGACCCGATCGTTGTCAATGCGTATCGTACCTTCAGTTGGCGCCTGGATACCACTTGCGTATCGAAGCAGTGTTGATTTGCCACACCCTGACTCGCCCAAAATGGCAATGAACCGACCGACACCAGGGTTACGTTCTACTAAAAAGTTCAAATCATTGAAAATCCAAGTTCTGCCACCATCATAACTCTGCTTGATACCTTGCATACTCAGAATATCATGGCGCTCAGTATCCTTGAATGCTACGCCTCGTTGTCCCATCAGTGCGCCCTCCCTACGTATTTGTGACGATTGATAAGCCAATCAAGCCCATCAAAACACTTGTCAGTTATCCAAGCAACCATGAAAATTACCAGCAGACAGGCAATTGCCTTATCTGGCTCACCGAAACGACCTGCGTAATAAGCCATTCTACCAATACCATTCAACGCACCAGGGGTATAGCTCAGCATCTCTGCAATCGTAATATACGTCCAGGAAATAGGAGACAGAATCTTGATGTCCTGAATGATCTGCTCCCTAACAGACGGATAATACACAGTCCAAATCAATTGAGACCGACTTGCATTACAGGTGTAGGCTGTATCCAAGTACACCTTACGTGTTTGATCTACTCGCGCAATAGTGGTAGGCAGAAGATACACAAATATCCCCGCAGCGAGAAACTGGATTTTCATCAAGTCCTCGTTCTCAAACAAAGCGATGAACACACCAATCAAGACCATAAGCGGAGCATACCTGAAAACAGCCAGCTGCTTCTCAGTCATAGCTCGAGCAATTGGCTGTAAGCCAATATAAAACCCTAGCGGAATTGCAAAAAGAGCTGCCGAAAACATGCCGCCATAGTTAAGGTACATTGAATACAGCGTTTCACGAACAAGTGCCTGCTCAAAATGAAGCACCGGAAACGCCGTCAATACGTCCAAAGGGGACGGAAACACTGCTTTCGGAGTGTTCGTAATCATGACTATCAATTGCCACGCAATGAATAACACCACCGTACCCAATAAGGTAAACATCTTCTTCTCGCCTGACTTGAGTTGACCTCGAAGATCAAACCACCGAGCAGGCAGCATTCGCTTTTTCAAAGCCATACTGCGCTCATCTACAGGCTGGGCTTTTTGAGATCGATTCACAAAATCTCCTCAGTAGTTAGAATTAAAGCGGATCATTAATGATCCGCTTGTGTTTTATAGGCTGCGCTACTACTTTAGCAGCGCAAGCTCAATCCGACGATTCTGTCGACGACCTGCTTCAGTGCTGTTCGTCGCAACAGGGCTACTTGAACCTTCGCCAGTAACCAGAATACGATCAGGGTCCAGACGGTACTTGCTAACGAGGTAATCTTTGGCAGATTTTGCACGTGCCTTAGAAAGCCGTATGTTAGTAGCGTTAGTGCCTGTATTGTCGGTATGACCGGTAATTTTGATTCGGGTATTCCCAAACTGCTGAATGCGTGACCCGAACTGAATGTCCAACAATGCCTTGGCATTGTCATCCAATCGAGAACTACCAGTAGTAAAGTTAACCGGAACAAAATCGGCAGCAATAACCTCACGCTCATAGTCACTGCGCTGCGGCGAGCTGAAGCTAAATCCACCTTCGGCAGCATGATTACCACCTCGCAGTGTACCCCGGCGATCTACCGCACGGATAACCTTTGTGGTGTGACCCTCACGCCATGCCGGGATGGGCTTCGGAACTTCGCTGTACTTCTCATAATAGACACTCATGTCGTTATAGAGATCACCGGCAGTTACGCCATTGTAATTTCTATTTAGACCAAAGATATTTTTGTTATCTCCATGAGTTAACCATCGGACAACGCCCAATGCTTCAGGAGCATAGTCAGGCGGGAAAGCGAGATCATCGATCAAAATGTCAATCGCTGCATTACGAGCAGAGTTGCTTGTATTAAGCTCAGCAGAGCCGATCATCCAACCTTCATAAATGTCACATAAATGATCAAAATTCTGATTGTACATCCTGCTGCTGGCATAAAAGCCATCCGCAATGATGTTTGAGGCCTGCTTGGAATTGATCAGCACACTCGAACGAGCAATAGCTTCACGGCACTCTGCATCACTCGGAGACCAGACAACCGCGGCGTCAACTGAGCCTCTGATAAAACGCTCAGCAGCAACCAATGCATCACGTACACCAACGATTTCAACATCGGCCTCTGTCATGCGCGCAGCTTCGAGCATCTTTATCAGGAATGTGTGCGAAGGTGTAAACATAGCAACCGCGACACGCTTGCCACGCAAGTCTTGCACGGAGTTAATGCCATGAACTGCTACGATAGCATCTCCGCCACGACTCCAATCAGCGCCGAATACAAGCTTACCATCAACGTTTTTAATAAACTGGCCACCAGTTTCAGCAGGTGCGGAATCAAAGGTGATCCAAAGCATATCTATTTCGCCTTTGGAGAACTTGTTTCTGGAGATGTCAAAATCATCCAGAAGCACGAACTCAACCAAGAATCCGTACTCTGTATAATATCGGGATTTCATACTGGCTGCCATGCCACCATTGAAGTACTGGCCACCTAGATAGCCAGGCCATGTAACCACCCCGATCTTGTAAACTGCCGTACCATCAGCAACTGCTTGCTGAGTTTCAGTGTCCATCGGTTTTGTCACACCCTCGCTCGGAGCAATGCTTTCAATAATGCCACCACCAGTATACCAGTAGGCAACACCAAATCCAACAAAAATCAGAAACAGCAGATACGAAAAGATTTTTTTCCTGTTATAGACAATGCGGCTCACGATTGAATCTCCTTTTTTGGTTGTGTCAGTATGAGCGCGCCAGAATATCTGACGCACTCAGATTTTGATTCGAAGTCTTAAAAGCTGGACCGATAACTTAACTACTTGCGCTTTACGGAATCAGTCTCAGTAATGCTAAATGCAACTTCGGTAGCTCCGCCTTCCGGTAACTGAGCAACGGCTTGCGTGCTACCGGCCAGGTTCAAACGCTCCATGACTTTACGACGATTGGCAGCGTTAGTGAGCTCAAAGCTCACGTCCACGCCCTTCATGTTGTCTGCAAAATCAACCAATTCGCCGATAACGCCAGCATACCCACGGCGAATGGCCTCGGTTGCAGTCTGCATATCGCGCTCCAGGCCGGGATTTTGCTTGAACAGAGTATTCATACGCTTCTTGATATCTCTGCCAATTTGCGTAATCTGCCAGCGACGCTTTAAGAATCTTTCTTCATTCTCAAGCTTGCGCTGTGTGTACTCGGCACGGTCTTTCCACTCATCCAGCTTACCGAGAACACTTTCACAAACGGCTATCATTTGATTCAAATCAGTTTCATTCATTTGAGCGAACTCAACATCCTGAGCTGCCAAGTCAATGGCATTATTCAGTTTATTGATCCGCTGCTCTGAACCTGTTCGCTGAATTGCCAAACGGCCTTCTCGGATAATACCTTCTGCTTTTTCGCGTTTGGCAGTTTCTTCCCGGAGCATTCCCTTCAGGCGATTTAAGAATCCCGCAAAGCGAGCTTTGTCTTGCTTGAATTGCTTCAGGGTTTCCATGGTGATGTCTACGTAATAGGCAATCACCACCAACGGATTTTTCTCAGCAAATGCATTGCGGAATTGTCGGATCACACCGTTGAAAAACATCGCGATCATATCCTGAAAAGCCTGACTACTAACAATAGCCCAGCTCACAAACAAGGTACCAAGCAGAAGACCTAAACGGATCAACTCACCGGCCGTGTTAGCCGCGAGCTGCACCCAATCGAAGATCGATTGCAGGTTGAAAACCACTGCAAGTGCCAATAAAACAAGACCGATCCATTTTACTGAATCGCCTTTGAACTTTCCACCGAACTCATCAAGAATTTTCATTCTTTCTCCTTTTTGGAATTGTTGAAATTTGAAATATTGGTATTTTTGACAATTACTGCTTGTGCGCGAGCTTAATATTATCAATCTGAGCGTTGAACTCTGTCGTGAGCATATGCTCAGCTGTTTTGATATCGTGAAGCTTTTGTTTCAACTCAGACTCATAGGAACCCACTCGTTGCTGTAACTCAGATTCCTGAGCGCGTAACTGAGTGAGTTCCTTTTCGAGCTGCTGAATCTGCTGACGCGCAGTCTGCAAATCTCGAGCGCTCTTCCGAGCGTGTTGTTGGGCGCTCTTCTGAGTCGCACTTTCGGCCATACGCGCTTGATTAGCAACCTTAGCAACCAGCTGAGCGATTTCATTCAACAGCTGCGTCGGATCAACGTCACAAGCTTGTGCCGCTGCCTGAATTTTTCCATCCATTGGAAGGGCGAGGTCCTTAAACTTTGCCATCATAGCCAAATACGATTTGTAGCCATCCGGTAAAGGAATCTGCTCCATTAGCTTGTTACTCACCGCTTGAGCATCAGAAGAGAATTCTTTGACGCTTGCCATTTGAGGGTTCGGATTCCTATCTGCGCTATCAAATATTACTTTCTTATTCGCACTGGACGAACCACTAACTTCTTTTGGTGAATCTTCAACATGCGCCACCCCAGCAACGACTAAGAGGTCGCTGAATGACCTGATACCGAAAAAACTCTTTTGCTTCTTACTCATGTCACCTCCTTGAATTTAGTAAAGCGTTCTTATTATTTAGGTCTAAATTATCAAAGTTCATCGGTCCAAAAACCAATACGTCTTTTTATAACAAAAAACAAATTTTGTCAAGTTATTACGCCAATTTTATAAAAAAGTGTCAATATCGATTAAACATTAATAAAGTACCTTCCTATTTACAAAATAAATAAAATGTAGTAGAGTTGTATATGTTTTGTTTAAGCATAATAACAAAAAGTACTTTAAAACTACCAACAAACTAAAGGAGATGTCATGAAACACGCGTTTCTTACTATCTTTATTCTTTCAGCTACACTGGCTCAAAACACGGTAGATGCCCGAGTAAGCACTACTGTAGACAGTAGCACGTACAACTTCCTCGGCTATGTAGGAACAGCTAGCAATGGGTTTACTATAACTGGCTATACCCTTGGCCAACCGGAGTATCGTGAGTACGGTCTCGGCATAGGCCAAACGTTACCTTTCGCTGTGAGTGACGCTACGATCACCCCGATCTTAATGGGAATCAAGGCGACAGATGATATCTACATTGCACCTAGCCTGGTAGCGCTTGACACTGAAGGTAAGGTACATGTTGAGATTTTCGCAAGTTACTTTATCCCCACTTCAGATGATGGTATTCAACAATTTCTGGCAGACCCGGCTTCTGTGAGCTACGTCACAAGCGAAAAAACTTCGATAGGAATCAA
>JAUIEQ010000149.1 GCA_030429785.1 bacterium | reverse complement strand
CATCTAGCAAACCACTAATTGGGTCGATTTCATCAAACGTATCCACAAAAAGCACTTGCACATTGTTTGAACCAGCGCCTCTATATTCTCGACAATCAACATTCTCCGGCGCACATGATTGACTGAGCGACGGGATACCAAAGTAAGTTACATTATCTTTACTCCGTCTCAGTGGACTACAGTCATCAGATGAGTAGACAACATCATTCAAGTCAGCTGAAAAAGTTCTTCCACTGTCATCAAACAAAGTCAAGCAAGTTGGACTTCCTGCCGTACATGATGAAACTGCTGTATCAGCACATGCAGTTGGATTGCCTGGGACAACAGCCGTACATGGAGATCCATCAAAACCTTCTAGCATCACCCATCGCTTGAGCTGATACCCGCTCGTATCAGATCCTTCCCAAGTGAAGTATGTTTTTGTTCCAGCAGTTCCCGGTGTTACACATTGTCTAATAAATGTATAGTATTCAAGACCTTCACCACCTTGTGCGACCAAGTCTTCGTTAGTAAACGCTTCACAACCAACTTGCGTACAACTCTGCCCAGTTGCTGGCACAAATGCAAGTGACTCTGGCGCACCACCACGATATCCGTCAAGCGTTCCGTCTGAAGCATCTTCAAACCATGATGGCGTATATGTAAATGTCGCAAAACCCACACACTGCGCAGTACATTGATCTCCAGCCGTGATCTTGCCTGGAATACTCGGATCGCCATTAACTGGATGATAGAACTCACATCCCACTTCTGCAACACTACATTCAAGTGCATAATTATCACATACATCTGGCTTGTTCGGGTTTGCATATGAACAATCAAGATATGCAGGTGGCTTCTTCAAATACACTTCAGCAACATTGGCAACATCACTATACCGAGCAAACTCTCCGTTAATACCACCAGCAATCACATTTCGTAGACTTTCCTCTTGAGTCGAATCAGCATATGCTGGGGAAAATGAACTCAGATCATAGAACAATGAACATCCGGCATCATTAACACTACATGACTGCGCATTTGCATTCACATACAAACGGTTGTATCCGTCATCATTAATATCTACATGACCTTCCCATGACTGTGTCGCTGTATCAAAATATGTGCTGTACCAACTACACCCAGCTGCACCTGCTTCGCATTCAACTAATGTGTTTTTTAAATAAGCAACCGTATCACTACTACCAGCATTTCCATGAGCACTATATGCACCTTGTGTCACTGACAATTGTCGACAGGTATCAAAAACAGGCTCGCTACATTTTTCACCATCAAATCTAACAATCGGCTTATCTTTGACACAATACCCATAAAAGTCACAATCACCATTTTCATCTTCTTGAATACAACGTTGCTCATCAGCACACCAATCCACTCGGGACACAATACGTTGCTCAGCTACTTCAATGTCAGCGCTGAATGGATCACTTCGCGGAACCTCGATAAACTCTTCGTATGTAATTTGTGGACCAGGACCCTCTTGATAACACTGTGTTGCTGGAGATTTGAGCACCCAATTCGGATTTACCAAATGGTAAAAAGGATTTACACACAATGGATTGGTAGAATCATCAGACGGATCATTTGGATCAGCTCCTTCACAACTGATACTTGGATCAATCCGACACTCTTTTGGATACACATTACTACCCTTCAGGAGTGGATTATCACTTTCATAACAATCAGCAAGTCCTTGGACTGTCCAGGTACTCCTCCCTCCATGATCAGAAGAGCTCTGAACGCTCTTAATGTATTCAGCAGCCAGTTCAAAACCGACTGGCACAATACTATAGCGACGCAACACCGTGAGCGATGTCAGTGGATAACCAACACCAACCTCCGGCTCTTGCTCAAGCCGTCCATCATATCCAAAAATTCCTGCGGGATTCACCAACTGCCCATACTCACGGCTCATTGCTTCTTCAAGTGTTAATTCTTGATCAATCGCTTGCTTAAGACCTGGATCAATACGACAATTCTGCCACTGGCGAGCTGAAAGATTGTCCGGACAATTTGCTAACTGACTTGTAACATCCACGCTTACTTCCGTAGCAAAATTTGGCTCAATCAACTCTTGATAAAACTGCCGCGCTGCAGCTAAGCCACTTCTATTATCAACAAAATCACTTGGTCCAAGGTTTGGCGTAGTTGGTACAACACCTTTTTCAAATACCTGCTTAGTCCACTCACCAATAAATGTTCTACTAAATGTTGTCAGCGCACGTGTCAAAATTAACAAAATTGTTGAATCCTCTGCTGTTGCAAGTTCAGTTTTCTTTTGCTCTGCTGCCCTGCCTTCTTCAGCAATTTGCTTCTCTGTCTCAGCAACTGATTCCGCACTTGTCTTAATTTTGCCATCAATTGGATTGGTTACCGGCTCATACCCACGGAAAATTTGACGCTGTAACTCTGCTATTCGCAGCTCTTCGTCAACTTTTGCTGACAAATCAATACTACTCCAACGAAGCGCAGCGAGCTCATTCGCACCTGGATCAAAGTAACCTGAGAACTTTACAACGTCTTCAGTTGAAAGGCTACTAAATCCTAAATCAGAAACATCAATGTTACGAAATGTTTGATCAAATGAACCACCTTTACCAAAAATTTCACCAAATGAGCATTTTGGTTTTCGTGGTTGCTTTGACTGCTCAAGCATTACAGTCAGCTGTAATTTAAATTGAGGATTAAGCGGCTCACATAATGACTGACCAAACACTTGT
>JAUIEQ010000148.1 GCA_030429785.1 bacterium | reverse complement strand
GCTTGACCGTTGGTATGACAAGTCATGGAGAAATAAGTTTTCAAAAGTTTGCAAAAATTCTTAATGCCGGACTTGCAAATATTAATTTCTCTATGCACGCGGTCCGGGCGGAAGATTACTTGGTAATGGATCTCGTTGCACAAGCAATCGAGCAGTCTCGCGGTCGCTCAAAAGCTTTGGTTTATAGCGAGGGACGACTGAAGAAAAAGTTAACAAATATTCTTACGGCAAATGCTTCGTCGGTTAAGGTAAAAGTGAATACTGTTGTAAGAGACGCAGATACGACCATGGCAATTGTAAAGTGGTGTGAGGAAAATGGGATCTCGCTCAGATTGCAGAGAGATTTGAACAACAAGGATGCTTCCCAAACCATAATTATCGAAGTGCTACGACGTTTAGGAGCGAGACTTGTACGAACGAACTACGCAGTAGGTGATAGTTCAGGAGCAGGAATGCTTTACGAATATGGGGCCGGGATGATGATTACAGTCAAGTACTTTGGTCAAATATATATTCCAGCTATGTGTGATGATTGCCCGTTAAGAGGTAAGGAAGGTTGTCGAGAGTGTTTTTATGGACTGAGAATGGAACATGATAAGGTTGTGACCTGTATTGATAGGCAAGACGAACAAACTCAGTTCACGTTCGAGCAGTTCTACGATCTTCTGAGTGTGCCAGGTACAACTCCACAGCAAGTTATGAAGCAGTACAAAAGCATGAAAGTTACAGGGCATTGAAATTCAATGCCTTTATTTTTTTGTTGTTTTCTACTATACTGATCTCCTACTATTAATATACAAATGTATGCATATAGAAGTAGAGGCAAAGTTTCTTGCGTTTGATACAAATAAGCTACAGGATTCTTTGGAAGAAGATGGCTGGAAGCGAATAAAAAATAAACAAAAGATGCGTCGAAGTACTTTTGATATTCCTGAAAGTCCACGAGGAACGTTCTTGCGAGTGAGGGACGAAGGTGACAAGGTTACTCTGACATACAAACAAGTAAGCTCCCTAGATGCGACAGGTACCAAAGAGATAGAGGTTGTTGTTGATGATTTTGATTTGACTTGCGCATTGTTACAGGCAAGCTCAATGATCCAAGCGACTTATGAAGAAAATATAAGAACTGAATACGTAAAGAATAGCTCTTCAATTACAATGGATGAGTGGCCTGGTATTCCTCCATTTGTAGAAATCGAGGCAGCTGATGTTGAGGAATTGAATAGTGTAGCAAAAAAATATGGATTTGAAATTGAGTCAGCAATTTACGGATCGGTAGACGAGGTGTATAAAGAGTATAATATTGATCTGAAAAGTTTTTCTACAATTACATTTGAGAACTCTCCAATTGCAAAATAAAAGCATGGTTTGAAGACCATGCTTTATCTTAGTTTTAGATATGGGGATTGATGAGTTTGACTGCTGTTTTGACGTTGTGTTGATGTTCAACTTTGTTTTTATTAGAGGTTTTAATTATCGTAATGCCTGTTGATTCCAGAAAAGTTATGAAAGGTGCTATTCGTGTTCGATAAAGTCGTTGCCGTTCACGAAGTACTTGAGCAGTGAGGTCGTTTCGAGGTATTAACAGCGTGTTTTTGTGTTTGGTGCAGTAATCGCCAGTTTCCCCCGGAGTATGACATATAGGACAAACAACTCTTGAATTAAATCGTTGTTCCAAAACATCTTGGTCGACTACTAGATGTAGTCCTCCCACACACTCAAAGTTTTTCACAAAAGCTTTATACTCTTCAATACAAATCGGATACCCGGAGAAAATCGATGCTGGAAAATTACTAGTACTTTCTAACATTAGTCTATGTACTTCTTCCGGAATAAATGGTTTGCATGAGTTTCCTTGAGTCATTTTTAGATACCGAGCATAGTCTGTTACTTTTAGTTCTCTTTTTTTATCGCCAAGGGATACATAGTTAGCTCCGGTTTGTGCCTGAATCGCAAGTCCAATGCTTGATTTGCCAACACATGTATTGCCTAGAACAAGTAATACGGGATGTTTTTTCATACAGCCCCCATTCGATTTATTGTTAATAGGACTTTAATCAGCAATTGTATGATTGTTATGATTTTTTGTCAATGTTGATCAAACTTGAAATATTATTGGCTTTCGTGTATTCTGATTAGAATTGTTTAGTTACCTCGAACTTTAACAGGAGAAAATAATGGACAAAACTATTCAAAAAGTTGTGCTTACAACGCTTCTTGAGAAACTTGATGATGACCTTGTAAAACTGCAAGAAGCTTGGCAAGGAGCAGTTGATGATTCTGCTGAAGCTGAAGGAGCGATGCAAACGCGGTATGGTAGCACCAAAGAAGAAAAGGATTTATTGGCTTCAAGTTACGGACAAAAAGTTTTGGATTTAAGAGATGAAATAGAACGTCTGCAATCATTTAAGCTTCCAACTACAAATTCGAGTATTGTATTAGGAACGTTTTTTTGTGTAAAAGGCAATAGTGATGCGGGAAGTTTTTTTGTGATACTGCCAGTTGGTGGAAAAAGTATTAAGGTTGAAGATACTGAAGTTTTTGTGCTGAGTCCGCAGGCTCCATTAGCTAGAATATTTTTTGAAAAAAAAGTTGGAGATATCGCAAAGTTTCGTAATATGTCCTATGTAATTACAGAGATATACTAAGATCAAAACTGCCGTCAGGGCAGTTTTTTACTGTGTGGAGTAGAAAACTATCTGTTAAAATGATGAGTGTTTTTTTTAAAGCATCAGAGAAC
>JAUIEQ010000005.1 GCA_030429785.1 bacterium | reverse complement strand
CAATAGTGCCTTGCAGTGCAAATCCTTGGTTAGTGACAGTGAACACCATTGCGCCATTGAATTTTGAATCCCAAGCAGTTACTGGAATTACGAGCAATTCTTTTTGTCGGTCAAACAAAAATGCTCGGTGATCATGTTGTGCTGTTGAGTTGCTTTGTTCACTCACAACATATGTATCGATTTCTCGTGGACTAGAAACATCAGCAACATCAAACAGTGACAATTTTACACCAGTTGTTGTGATGCGCCCAAATTCATTTTCTTCAGTTTCTTGTCCAAGACCAATAAGTGTTGTGTCATCAAAGGGGTGGAGGTAGTTTGAAAATCCAGGGATTTTTAGTTCACCTAAGATTGTTGGATTGCTTGGAGTAGCAAGGTCAATCACAAACAACGGGTCAACCCGCTCAAACGTAACCATGTACGCGCGGTCTTGCATGAATCGAACTGAGTAAATACTCTCACCAACAGCAATATCAGTAATACTTCCGAGTGGTTCAAGATTGTCATCAAGCACAAAAAGATTATTGCTACTTGGTAGCTGTTCGTCCAGGAATTGTGACCAGCGTTGATTTCTGGTGGTGGCAATGCGGAAGGTATTGTCATGTTCATCCATGGCAAATTGGTTGAGCACTGTACCAACCACTTCACCTGAAGCTTGGTAGGTTATGTCTTGTCCTGACAATGCAATTTTGTGAATATTGGTTTTTTCGAGCTCAGGAATGATTGCCTGATAGCGTTGTTTGCCAGTTGTTTGAATGGTTGTTTGGATAGTTTCTTGTTCTGCTGGCGATAAGCTTGCGATATACGCTTGAATGATTGAGGCGACTTTGTATAGTTTTTCTTGGTCAGTTAAGACATCAGGATCAGTTGCTTGGATCTTGGCAATGCGCTGCTTGCTTTTTTCTGGTAGTTGCGGGTAGACAATTTCTTGGGTGATTTGTGTGGCAAATGCGTACTCATCAAAGTATTTTGCAGCTGTTATGTATAGTGCTTGTGCTGAAACATAGGTTGCGTGTGAACCACCAAGGACGTACACATTTCTGGTAACGGGCGTGTCAGTGTTCACCATATCAATCGCAGCAACAGTGGTGAGTTGTTTGCTTGGATCTGGAACATCAAAATACTGAATGAACGGACAGGTAGTGCCATTTGGCGTATCACTTGCGCAGGTGAGTTGCTCATCTTCAAGTAGTCGTGGCAGTGGCATTGGCTCAAATAGATTCGGGTATGTGTTGGTTACAAAATACACAGTTGAGTCAATCATGCGCGCGCTTGCGTAGTTGCCTTGAAATGTCAGTTCACGCGCGATAGTTGGTTTGGTACGATCGCTAATGTCATAGATGGTAAAGAATGTATAGGATGATTGCGGAAGAATACTGCGTAGAGATTGATTTTGTTGAATGTTCCAATCAGCACCAAACACTGCTAGATGATCTCCATTGATAAAAATGTTTTGTGGCTGTTGCTCAAGTTTGATTTCTGCAATCACAGCACTAGCTGCAGCTGGTTGTGCATCAATGATAAACACAGTATTGCCGCTGAGGACATAGATGTATTGACCATCTGTTTTGACAATATCAGCTTCATCAACTCCAGCCACTTGGATATTGGTAGTTGAGTATGACGGTGCGCTCTCATTGTTCGCGCCACCAAATCCTTGCGCGCTGTCAGCTGAAAGTGCGCTTACTTCTCCGATACTTTCTTCAATTGCTACCATAGGCATAGCTATGTCGCGCATGAGCATGTTTTGGTTGGTTGTTGTGTCTTGTGCAAGATATGCATGTGCTGCTTCGTAGGTTGGGAATTGTTGCAGCTTGCCTTGCTTGGCTAGTGATGTTTCAAAAGACACAGGTTCTATGACGGTTGGTGCGTGTGAGGGTTGGTGTGAAATAGTGTAGGCAATCGCAACCAAGCACGTCACACACACAATCCCAATCACAAAAGCCATAATTGTTGAAAGCTTAGCATGATGTGTTGTCAGTGACATAATGGTGTGTTTTACTTTTTAAATGAGTCTGCAGAAATCATATGTTGCTCTGCAGTTTCTTGGGTGATAGCACCTTCTTTGACAAGTCGCTTGAGATCTTGATCCATGGTGACCATGCCTTCGTCAGCGCTTGTTTGGATAACTGTTTTGATTTGGGCAACTTTGTTTTCTCGAATTAGGTTAGCAACAGCTGGTGTGTTTACGAGTATTTCTCGCGCAGCAATCAAGCCGCCATCAGTGCGGGGAACAAGTCGTTGCGAAATAACTCCACGTAGCGACATTGATAGTTGCAATTTGACTTGCGGTTGTTGGTATGGAGGAAATACATCAATAATACGATCAATAGTCTGAGCTGCGTTGAGTGTATGTAGTGTTGCAAGTACCAAATGTCCTGTCTCAGCAAGTGTGATTGTTGCAGCAATTGTTTCAAGGTCGCGCATCTCACCAACCAAAATAACATCTGGATCTTGTCGAAGCACATGCTTGAGGCCCGAAGCAAAGCTTTTCATGTCTGTGCCAAGTTGTCGTTGTTTGATAATGCTTTTTTTCTGTGTGTACAAAAACTCAATTGGATCTTCAAGTGTTACGATCGAAAGACCACGTTCTGTATTGATCATATCAATCATTGCAGCTAGTGACGTTGATTTCCCAGACCCAGTTGGTCCAGTTACCAAGACAAGGCCTTGATTCATGCGCATGAATTTGTTGACCACTTCCGGCATCATTACATCAGCCATTGTTGGAATAGTAACTGGAACTACGCGGGCAACCAAACCAACATGATCTCTACTAACGTGCAGATTGATACGAAATCGAGTACCGTCAGCAATTTCATATGAAAGATCAAGATCCTTGTTCTCGGCAAATTGCTGCTGTTGTTCAGGGGACAGAATGGTCTTGGTAATATCCTCCATGAGCTTGTCGGTAATCGTCTCTTCGCTATCAAGGAGGTGTAGTTGTCCGTCAATGCGAAGAATAGGGTGCATATCAACGAGCAAATGAAGGTCTGACGCCTTTTTTTCATTTGCGATTGCGAACAATTTTTCTATGATTGAGTTTTCAGCCATATAAACGCAGTTAGTAGTTAAGATGTCTTTATTGTAGCACAAAATAGGCAGTGGCGTGATATCCAATGCGTGGTAGTTTGCGGCTCGAGTGTCGTGCAATGATGGTTGTCGAGTGATCACGTAGCTCGCGTATTTTGTCTTTGTTCAGGGTAGGTATTCAATGGTTGGTAAGTCGTCAGTAGACTCTGTTTCTACATTCCATTCGTCATAGAGATCTGTATCAAGTTCACGAATGAATTCAGATGGTTGCGTAAAAGCAAGGCCGCCACTGTGACTGTAGAGTGTGATTGGGTAGAGCAAGTATAGTGCTTGTTGCGCGCGCGTACAGGCTACATAAAAAAGTCGTCGCTCTTCCTCAACTTCTGCTCGAGATTGCATAGCACGTTGGTGTGGGAATTGCCCACTCGCCAGATGCATCACAAAGACCGTGTCCCATTCAAGACCTTTGGCTTGGTGAATGGTAGATAGAATAACCTGTTCATCTTGCTGCGTGTCAGGTACGGTGGTGTTAGTTTGAAATCCTTCAGAAAGCGTGATGTCAGCGAGGAGCTCATCCAAGCTTGAGTATTGGTCGGCAAAATTAGTCAGCTGTTCAATATCTTCAATGCGTTTTTGTGGGTTTTCAAAAGCACTTTTGACATAGTCGTCATATAGACCTCTGATGAATGCTTCAATGTAGTCACTAATAGTAAGTTCAGGTTTTTGGGCGATTGGTTTGAGGATGGTGACAAGATCATTCCAGGATGCAGCAACTTTTTTTGATCCAGTAATCGGCATTGTGATAACATCTGCGAGTGTTGCGGCGGTTGTGATTTGGGCAATGATCTTCAGCGCAGTTACTCGACCAATGCCAGGTAATAGCAGGAGCAATCGAGTCCATGAGATTTCATCTTTGGGATTATTCAGAATACGCAAAAACGCTACCACGTCTTTTAGATGAGCTTGTTCAAAAAATCTCAAGCCGCCGCGTTTGATGTATGGAATTGCTTTTTTGTTCAGCTGCAATTCAAGTTCAAGGGCATGGTAATCAGCACGAAACAAGACAGCAATGTCATTGAGTGATGTGCCTTCATCGTGTAGCTCAAGAATGCGTTGCGTGATGAACTCTGCTTGTTGCTGCGTGTTACCAAGTGCTGCAAGTACGGGTTTGTCTTTGGCAGGCTTGATGCTCTTGAGATTTTTTTTGAATTGCTTGCTGTTGTGATCAATTGAGTTGTTGGCAAGTGCTAGAATATCTGGTGTTGAGCGGTAATTGGTTTCGAGTTTGAATGTTGAGCAGTCAGGGAAGTGCTCGGGGAATGATAAAATATTTTCAATTTGCGCAGCGCGAAAAGAATAAATGCTTTGCGCGTCATCACCAACAACCATGATGTTGTTGTGTTCTTTGGTGATAGATTTGATGAGTTCTGCTTGGATGTGGTTGGTGTCTTGATACTCATCCACTAGAATATATTGAAATTGAGACCGGATACGAGTACTCACAGTTTCATGTTCGTTCATGAGTTTGAGCCACAGAATTAACAAATCATCATAATCAAGTAAATTGAGCTCTTGTTTTTTGTTTGTGTAGCGATTGGCAATAACTGCAATCATGTCAATCAATTCAGGGTTGAGGTGGGTAAATCGTTGCAGTACTGTTGCTTCAATACTTGTGCCTGCATTGCGTGAATAGCTGATAATGTTTTGTAGTGCTTTGGCTTTGGGAAAATATTTGTCAGTCGTTGTGATATCGCCAATGATGTTCTTGAGCACGTCTTGCGCGTCTTGTGTATCAAGGATTGTAAAGTTGCTGGTGAAGCCAAGCTGTGTGATGTATTTTCTCAAAATACGATTACCAACATGGTGAAAGGTTCCTGCCCACAGACCTTTGGGATGATAGGTCAAAAGTTCCTCAACGCGCATAATCATTTCATTGGCAGCGCGATTGGTAAAAGTCATGAGCAAAATATTCTCAGGATGGACGCCATGTTCAAGTAAATACGCCACACGATATACAAGTGTTCTGGTTTTGCCAGATCCAGCTCCAGCTAGCACCAGGCACGCGCCATCGCCATGTTCGACAACTGACAGCTGCTCAGTGTTGAGTTCTGCTTTGTAATCAATAGTAAGCTCAACCGGGTTGTTGTCTGTTTTGAGTTTGTAAGTTTTGTGTGTCATGTATGTAGTATAAACAACTGAGTGGTTTAGTACATAGATTTTATTTACAACGTAATGATTTTATGGTGTTGTATGCTCTGTGGTACGCAGTTATTTGTTAATGTATATTTTTTTGGTAGTATAAAATTTCGCACATTACAAATAAATCTATAAGGAGATTGTATGCACCTCGTACCAAGCAAGCAAACCAATCGAGCAATTGCGCTGATGCTTTATAATGCAACTATTTTGGCAATTGCATTGATTGTAACCAAAGATCTTGTTTCACGAGTATTGCCGCAAACCATAGTGATATATCGGTTCTTGATCGCAATTACGTTGTTTGTTCCATTTCTTGTTTATGCGAGAAAAAACTGTCTTATGCATTGGCGACAAGGCGTGAAGTTGGGCATTGTGTTGTGGGGAGTTTTTGTTCTGGGTATCGAAGGATTGGTCGGCGCATCAGCAGCAAATGCGGGTTTTGTCATGGGGATGTTTGTCTTGTTTGTTCCATTTGTGAATTGGTTTGTATCAGGTGCTGCTCCGCGCAAGCAGCACTGGCTGACTGCTGTTGGGTCGATAGTTGGTTTGTATTTATTGACAGACTCGCATGCTGTGTATAGTGTTGCGACGGTGCAGTATGATGTAATGCTCATAGCAGCAGCAGTGTGTGTGGCAATTCATATTGTGATGATGCGCAATGCTTCGCAACTAAACCTCGATCAGTATGTACTGAATTTGCAACAGTATGTAGTGATTGTGATATTGAGTTTCGCGTATGTGCAGCTGACGGACCAGTTTGCTTGTGTTTCTGATGTGACAATGAGTATATATGACTGGTTTTTGATTGCAGGCTTGGCAGTTTTTGCAACTATTGTAGTACATATTTCTCAGTTATATGCTGGCAAGTTCTTGCAAGCTCATGCTATATCGCTGTTATTTTTGGTAACGCCACTTATGCGCGCGCTTATTGTTTGGGTGAGTGGTCTAGAGGTATTTAGCCTCACCAAAGCTAGTGGAGGAGTGATTACTTTGTTGATGCAGTACATAGGTACAAAGTATACTTTTTAAGTATAAAAACCGTCTTATAAAGGCGGTTTTGTTTATATGTGTTGACAAAATATGTATTATGAGGTATGTTAATTCATTACCCAAATCCGCAGTTTAACAATCAAGCAAGTTTATAAGGAGGCCTCATCATGGCTAAGCCAGTCACGTACACCAACCCCAAACACCACTTTTTAAATCTGCACAATCGTTTTTTGTTGACGGTTGTTGCGGGCAAAAAGAATCCTGATACCAAGCAGTTACGTGCTGTGCAAGTGAGCAAGGACCCGCTCTGCGAGGGTGAAAACTCATTGCGAATTTTTAAACTCCCGGATCAACAACTAAGGAAGTTGGAGGTCGGTGAGATTGTCGACTGCGCCATTGTCGGCAATACGACTTTCTTGCCGCCAGCAAAAACCAGGAAACGCGCGTTGCTCTTCATCCCGGTTGAATTCAAGCGCCGGATTGAAAAATTCAGTCACCGAGTGGTGATGAACGGTGACAATTCCGTAGTGGTCTTTCAGACCTGTTGCGGCAAGCACGTGCGCAAGGAAGAGCGCTTTCCGCTGACAAGCAAGCGGGATGTGTACCGTTCCTTTGGTGCCAACCAGAACAATATGGCAGAAGTAACCCAGTTTTTCTTTGGTGACATTTTTGTCACTGATTCAGTTACTTTTGACGGCTCGCCAAGGGAGCACTACGGCACCGATAATATTGGTGGTGTCAGCTTTGCTCAGTTTGTGAGCCGGCTTGAGCGGTATAAGTCGCCGGATCGATTGAGCGCCAAGAATTTGCTCAAGGCGATCAAAGCCGCCCAAGCTGCCAGCGATAAGCCGCAAGCCGAAGCAGTAGCGGAAGCGGCATAGCCTCAAATTTAGTCCAAAACCCGACAATGAAGTCGGGTTTTATTATGTGTGTATTTCAAGACAGTGGCGTGTATCATGTTAAGCTCAGTCTAGGCGGTATTTTGTATTCAAAGGTCATTCGACAAGCTTTGGTGTGATGTCAGGCAGGATGGGTTGGAGGTTTATGCTACTAATTGACAAAAAGCTTTATTGCTGGTATGGTATTTTATTGTCAAAAATCGTTTTTTAACATGTATTTCATAATACTCTAAAAACAGGAGGTTTCTATTATGCCTACACAGTATGCAGGTAGGTTGTCGGCTTTGGCGGTGGGAGATCGTATCAAGGTTGATGTGATCGTCAAGCAAGGCAAGTTGGTGCTTGAAGCATCTTTCGGATATCATGATCCGTTGGCGCCTGAGAGCGCGCGTGGTATCAAGGCGTTGCGAATTTTTTCGCTCAGCGCAGAGGACCAGCTTCGTCTGTATGATGGTGAGGTTTGGGACTGTGAAGTTATTGACCAGCCACGCTATTTGCCGCCAAATGACAAGCGAGGTTTTGGTATGGTGATTGTGCCTGTCAGGTTGTGTCAAAGGGTAGAGCACTACGAGCAGAAGGTGCTAAAACCTCAGTCAGACGAAACACCTGCGGAGCTTGTCTTTGTTAAGATGTCAGGCAAGCGAGAGCTTGATCATTTGTCTTTTTCATTGACAACAGCTACTCCTGATCAGTACCAGCTGCCAGAAGGTGATGGGAGGATGCTGATTGTTCAGCGATATTTTGTGGATGAGATATTAGTCGCGGAAGAAGTTGTTTTTCGTGGACCAGTATCTCGGCATCTGCAGGGCATTCCGGTAGATGCTGATGCATATTATCGTAGACTGGGACAGTACCCTGGCGAGAGTAACATCCCATCTCCAGATGAACTGTGCGCTCAGTTGCTAGCTGCTGCTGCAGTGTTCAGTCAGCACCAAGCAGAAGTTTAAGATATATAGCTCGACAGTATAAGTCGGGCTTTTTTGTGCCTAAAAATTTGCTAGCCTGCGTTATTAGTCTTAGGAGCTTCTGGCATAATAACAATTGCTGCAAGATACAGAACTGTTAATGGAAAAAGTCCGCTGATCAGAACCCCAAACACAAATGCGAGGCGAAGCAGCGTGGGGTTGATATTGTAATATTCAGCAAACCCGCCAATAACGCCAGCAATCATGGTATTTTCTGGGCTGGCTTTTGTGAGTTTTTTTACATGCGTCATATGTTTTGGTGTTGCTAAGTGAGTGGAATTGGTATACTATAGACTCTTATTAATACGACTATGCAGTATTTTTTTATTTTTGGCAATAACCCAAGTCTTTCGGCAGCAGAGCTCTGCAGCTGGCTTGATGCTCGCTCATATGACTATTCAATTGTAGCGGCTGAGTATTCTTTTTTGGTGCTCGAAATTGCACCGGCGTTGCCGCATGATGTATTGCGTTCACTTGGCGGTACAATAAAATTTGGACACGCAGAATCGTTACGCGGCGAACTCAACCGTACGCATCTTGAGCGATTGATTGAAACAAAAACAAAAGCATCTCTGCATGCCTTGCCAGGTGGTAAGTTTCATTTTGGATTCAGTGTCTATCCGAAAGATCGGCAGTATAGTTTTGAGTTGCGTGGGCTTGGTCTGGATTTGAAAAAGTATCTCAAAGAACTTGGTACAGCTAGTCGTTTGGTCATGTCCAAGCAAGAAAACTTGTCTTCAGTTGTTGTTCAAAAAAATAAGTTAGTATCAGAGCAAGGGATTGAGTTTGTTGTTTTGAAAAGTAGTTTGGGCTGGTTTGTTGGAACAACAATTGCGGTTCAGCCATTTGAGGATTTGAGTAAGCGTGATTTTGGTAGACCAGGTCGTGATGACTACTCTGGAATGTTGCCGCCAAAACTTGCGCAGGTGATGTTAAATATTGCCGGAGTTACGCAACAAGAGTGTGTTTGGGATCCGTTTTGTGGATCAGGAACAGTGGCGCAAGAAGCATTGTTGATGGGTGTGAAAAAGATTGTGGCTTCAGACAAGAGCGCACAAGCAATCAAAGATACTCGGCAGAATATTGATTGGCTGAGCCAGCAGTATAGTGTTGATGTATCTGGTGTGACAGTCGTCGAGTCTGATGTGCGAACTGCTGCTGAACGTATTACGCAATCCGTGACCCGAGTGGTGACTGAGCCGTATTTGGGGCCGCCAGCACGTGGTCGACGTACTGAAGCGCAGGTCAAGCAGATTATTAAAGAACTAACGCCGTTGTACCGAAGTGCATTTGATACCTATGCAAAGGTTTTGCAAGTCAATGCTCGAGTTGTGATGGTGTTTCCTGCTTTTCGAGTTGGTAGGCGTGTGCTCACAATGCCGCGGCAAGAGATTATTCCGCATATATTTAAGTTAGTCCGTCCACTTGCACCTGAGTATAGTGCAGTATATGCACCTGCGGCTTCGGAAGCGTTAGTATACAAACGAAATGATCAGGCAGTCATTCGTCACATTGTTGTGTGCGAGTATGCTGGGTAGAGACTCAGTCGCAGCGCAGATTATTGCTCTTGTTCTGCTTGGTATTGGGGTAAGTATTGTGTCGGTGTGGATTGTGGTTGGTGCGTTGCCGCATGTAGTGACGACACGTGTTTCAAAATCATTTATCCCTGAGCCTGATTTACTTGCTGTTAATATTGATCAGTCGGCAGTGGTGAGTACAACGACGATTGTATTTGGTGGTGATGTCATGCTCGCACGGCACGTACAAGTCTTACAAGAACAAGCCGGTTCATACGAAGCTGCTTGGGAACAAATCCGTTCAGTTTTTTCTCAAGCTGACATCGCGGTGATTAATCTTGAGTCACCACTGAGTGATCAGCCGCCATTTCCAACTGAAGGGTTTGTGTTCAAAGCAAAGCCAGACAATCTCATTGCTTTGCGCGCAGCTGGTATTGATGTAGCACACCTTGCTAATAATCACTTTGATAATGCTGGTGCATATGGAATGACGTATACGATTGATGCGTTGCAAGAAGTTGGTATCCAACCAGTTGGTGTTGGTACAACAACTGCTGCGTACGCAGGACATATTGTGGAGCGTGCTGGTGTTCGAATTGGATTTGTTGGGCAGGGATATGACGTGCCGTGGAATCGTGCTACTGATACAACAACAGGCATTGCAGTGATTGATCTTGAGCAGTTGCAACATAGCATCATGCAGCTTCGTGAACACGGTGCCGACATTGTCGTTGCTATGATGCACGCTGGAACAGAATATACACATGAGTCAAATCAAGTCCAAAAAGATTTTGCCTATACAGCTATTGATGCCGGAGCTGATATCGTGATTGGGCACCATCCGCACTGGATTCAAGAGATTGAGCAGTATCAGGGTAAGTATATTTTTTATTCATTAGGCAATTTGATTTTTGACCAAAACTGGTCAGCCAAAACGTCTCAAGGTCTGGTGGTTCGTGTGGCGGTTGTTGATGGTCATATCGCACATATCGGGCTGTTGCCAGTTGTGATTGAAGCGAATTACAAACCTCGATTTGCAAACAGTGATGAAGCGCGCACAATACTTGAGCCAGTCCTATCACCAGCAGCAATGACAGCGCAGTAGGTTGTGTGATACTATGTAGGTAAGTAATATAATAATATGAAATTACTCTTTCGGTGGGCACTCAGTGCTGCGACATTATTATTCATTTCGTTTCTCGTACCATCTGTGAGTGTTAGTGGTTTGTACATCGCACTCATAACAGCACTGGTGCTTGGGTTGGTGAATGCATTGATTCGACCGTTGTTGGTATTGTTGACATTGCCGATCACTATTCTGACACTGGGATTATTCACGTTGGTGATTAATGCGGGGCTGTTTTGGTTTGTGAGTACATTTATTGATGGGTTTGAAGTGCATGGTTTTTGGGGCGCGTTCATTGGAGCGCTATTTATGACATTGGTTTCTTGGTTGGGAAGTGCAGTATTCAAAGATCGTGATTAATATATGTCGAGTAAGTTGTATAAACTAATTCCGCATGTACACCAAGAGTTTGTTTTGGTGGTTTTTTTGATGGTGCCGTATAGTGTGTTGCAAATGCCATGGGATTTCAAGTCTCAGTTATTGGTTGATAATGTGTTTTTGTTGTTGATGATTATGTGGTTGTTCTTGGTGTTTACGACCAACCAGGCTTCTCGGCAGTATAAGGGATTTATTGCGTTGGTGACTGGTTTGAGTTTGTTTGTGGCTGGTTTGTATGCGCTTATTGTCTACTATGTTGATGTGGTTTCGCAGTTGCCAAATGAGATTATGCCATTTGTGTACTTGTTTTTCCCGGTGTGGGTGATGCTGGAGGGAATTTTGATGTTGTTTTTGTTGGGGTTTGATAGTTCATCAAAGACATCAATACTTGAACAAAAAATCGTTGTCACCAAACCGCGACTGGGTGATTTTTTTATGGTTGCAATTGCTGCGGCGTTGCTTGTCTACATTGGTGAGTGGGTATTGTTGTTGCCATGGTACATGACGGTCTGTTTGGTCTTTTCGTTGAATTTGATTATTATTAATCAATTTCGCGAGTAGCTAGTGCCGCAGCATGATAGGTAATTAAAAAACACCGGAGTTGGTTATCCGGTGTGGTTTTTTTGTTATGCTTTTTTGTATAATTGCGCAACCCAACACAGAATGCTACTATACAAGTATGAAACAAGTATCGCCATGGATGGTGTTTGTAGGAATTATGCTGTTGGTTCAGGGATTGACTGGTTCGCGGTTTGCTTGGGTGCTGCTCTTGGTAGGACTGGTTGTACTGGCGCGGCGCTCTGGTTGGCTTGATTCATTTTTTACTTCACTATCAAAACATACTATGGCTCAGACAATTAACATTCCACCTTCATTCAAACACAGTGTTGATACAGCACGCAAGGCTGTGTTTGCTGTCATTGGTGCGGTAGTCGTGATCATTTTGTTGGCAAATGCAGTGGTGATTGTAGAGGCAGGGTATACTGGTGTATATGCATTGTTTGGCAAAGTGCGTGATCGTGAGTTGTCATCTGGTTTTCATGTCATCAACCCACTGGCGAATGTCACGCGTATGAGTATTCGAACTGAAGAGTTCACTATGAGTATTCAGCATGATGAAGGACAAAAAATTGGCAATGATGCAATTGCAGCACTTACCAAAGAAGGTTTGAGTGTTGATCTTGATATTACGGTTTTGTATCACCTTGATGAACCATCAGCATCTGATGTGTTCAAGAACGTTGGGCTTGATTATGAAGCCAAGATTATTCGTCCAGAGATTCGTAGCGTGATTCGTGAAGTGATTGCGCAGTATGAAGCCAAAGACATTTACTCAGAAAAGCGACAAGAAGCAGCAATCAAGATTGCAGAGACACTCACCAACAAGTTGGGCGCACGCGGCATTGTTCTTGAGGATGTATTGCTTCGTAATGTGCAGTTGCCAGATAATTTGTCACAAAGCATCCAAGAAAAATTGCAAGCAGAGCAGGATGCCCAAAAATACGATTTTTTGTTACAACAAGAAACCAAAGAAGCAGAACGAAAACGAATTGAAGCAGCTGGACAACGTGATGCACAAGCAATTATCAATGAAAGCTTAACGCCTAATTATTTATACTTTTTATATCTTAATGAGTTAGCTGATCGGGAGGGGACAATTTATGTGCCAACCAGTCCAGATACTGGTTTGCCATTATTCCGTAATTTAGGTCAATAATATGTCTGATTCCCAGAGTGCGCACATGCACAAGCATGATGTTTTAACACAATTAACTATTATTCGTGGTCATGTTGAAATGCTGACAAGCGGCGCGTGCGGAGATTTGCCACCGCAAGCACAAGCAGCAGTAGAAAAAATCAACACCGCAGCCAAGCAACTTGTTGCACTGCATGAGCAGGCATAATCCAAGTGCGCAGTACGGCTCACACGAATATCTATCTTTCTATGACAAAAAAAATTTTAATAGTAGATGATGAGCCAGAATTAGTTGAGTTATTTGCCGGTGTACTCGAAAGCGCTGGCTATGCAATTACTAAGGCATTTGATGGCAAGCAAGCACTGCAGGCTTTAGCAGCTGAAGCGCCTGATTTGATCCTGCTTGATATTGTGATGCCGAATACTGATGGTTTTGAATTGCTGAGCAAAGTAAAACAAAACCCAACACTGCAACACATCAAAGTAATCATGCTCTCCAATATGCAAGGGCAAGAGTACCTTGATAAAGCAACTGATCTTGGTGCTGATGATTATTGGTATAAGGTCAATACGCATTTGACTGATTTGGTTGATAAAGTAGCGTTGCTTTTGCAGTAATGATATGTCTCTGTACATAAAACACCTTGCTTGTGTAAGTGAGGTGTTTTGACTTGTTCGACCGGGTTGTGTATGATAATGTATTGTATTTTGGAACTTTACCATAGAGGAGGTATTGCATGAAAGTATTGTTGCCGCTCCATGAAGCTTTGATAGAATACGGGCTTCATTATTTTCTTCAGTTGCACACAGGCTTGCGGTATAGTTGTGCTGTAGTGCAGGCATTGGCATCACATAGTGACGGGGTGTCTATTGTAGTGAAGGCGGTGTGTGTAGCTGGTGTAGAAAGTGAGCTGCGTGTTGATGACAAGCTAACAGTTGCCAAGCAAGATCTGTTTGTGGTTCGTAGTATGCCAACACGCCCACCTGAATATGTACAACTTTTTGGTGGTTCGTATGTAGTGCAGTTTACAGACCTTGATGCGATAGATGAAAGTGCGACAATATCTGGTTTTGAAGTGACTCGTTCTGGATTGGTGTATGTGAAAACTGGTATTATAGAACATGGTCCAACAACGCGACTATGGTCAGGATCTGCTTCGCTGCAGGTTCCACTGAGCTCATTCGTGTATGCACTAGATGTATTGCAAGAAAGAGTATGTTGTATTAATACAGCAGCGTTACAAAATACACAAACGTATGATCATGTCGGTGTGCGATAAAAAATTATAGCTTAAAAACTATAGAACAGGCAGCATTTGCCTGTTTTTTTATGAAGTGTTTACCTCTTGACAAAATCTGTATTTTTAGTACAATATACGGATGTTTAATTATTGTATAATCGTTCACACATTACGATATGTTTAAGTTTTTTCATAAACAAAAAAAGTGGTTTCAAAAACCACGAATTATACTAATTGCCGCTATTTTAGTGGCTTTTACGGCTGTCGTGTATGCAGCTGGTATTGGTGGTAATGGAGAGGCTGATACCACTAATGAGCAAACACAAGCTGTAGCTGTTCGTACAGCAGTGGTTGGTGAACTTGCGGCTGAGCAGGCTATTGAGGTCTCTGGCGTGGTCAAGCCTGCTACGCAGATTGATATAGTGGCCCTTGCCAATGGTGCTGTTCGGTCAATTGCTGCTCAAGTTGGTGATACTGTTGCGGCTGGACAGTTGCTTGTAGAGTTAAGCGATGCAACTGCATTAGCAAATCTTAATAACGCGTCAGTCAGTTTTAATAATACGCAGTTAAGTTCTGAAACTGCAAAAAACGTAGCATCTGAGTCAGTACGACAAGCTGAGATTGGAGTGCAAAATGCAACAGAAGCAGTGGCAACAGCACAGATCAACCTCGCATCAGCACAAACTACGCAACAGAACACGTTGGCATTGCAAGCACAAGACAAAAGTAATTTACAAACCAATGCAGTAATTGCTGTACAGGATTATTTGAATGCTACGAACAATGCGTTGTCGCAAGTAAATTACCTGATCAAAGCAGAAGGTAACTCACAATTACCTGGTGTTGCGCCTACGCTTGGTGTGCTTGATCCGCAAAGTCTACCAAATGCGCGCGATCAATATCAGCGCACCAAAGACGCGTATGTTACAGCACGAGCAAAAAGCTATACCGAAACAACAGTCGCAGCTGATCTTGCGAATGTCGTAACGCTGTTAAGTCAAACACTAGCAACGGTTGATGCGGCTATTGAAACACTTGATAATACAGTGGTGAGTTTGACATTTACTGATGCGAGCTTGATTGCACAAAAATCTGCATTTGCTAGTTTGCGTTCATCAGTAGCAACAAGTTTGAGCGCAGCACAAAAAACACGACAAGGTTTGTTGCAAATTGATCTCACACACAAGCAACAAGCTGATTCATTGGCGAGTGCAGTAGCAACTGCACAGAGTCAATTAAGCGCTGCTGAGTTGTCATTATCTTCAGCGCAGGTTGTGCTAACACAAGCGCAAGCAAGCTACAACCAACAAGTGATTCTTTCACAATCAAACATCGATGCTTCACGCGGGCAGTTGCAACTTATTCAAACCCAGATTGCTGACTTGACTGTTGGTAGTCCTATTTCTGGAACAGTTACTCATGTCTATGCTGAGTTGGGTGATGAGGCGGCTATTGGTACGCCACTGATGCAAGTGTCGCAAAGTAACTTAGTGACGATTGAAGTTGATGTAACATCTGAGGAAGTCTATGCAGTTGCCTTGGGCCAAGTCGTTACCATTAATGATTCGCTGGAAGGTTTTGTCGCGACGATTGATCCGGTGGCTGATCCAGTAACACGAAAAATTGGTATTGAAATTGCTTTTGATAATAGCAAGAATGAATTGATTCCAGAAACATTTGTAACAGTTACCATCCCAACAACCGCAACAGTAGCTAGCGATACAATGCTTGTTCCGCTCACAGCAGTAACAATTACGCAGCTTGATCGGTTTGTCTTTGTGGTTGATGGTGACACAGCTCGAAAGGTTCCAGTAACTATTGGTGTGATTGTGGGTGATCAAATTGAAATTACTGATGGTTTGGTAGCAACTGATGAGCTGATTGTTAGTGGTAATAAGTTGCTTGAAGATGGTAGCGCTATTTCTGTAATTCAATAAGTACATACGGATTATGATACAGACAACAAAAGATTATTACGAAAAACTAACACAAAAACTTGACGCAGCATTGCATGCGGAAGAGCGCTCTGTGTTTGGTTTTTTTATTAAGCATTATCGTTTTACATATTTGATTATTTTTGGAATTGTTTTGGCGGGATTGTTTGCGGTTGCAACATTGCCTCGAGAAGCAAATCCAGAAGTTAAGATTCCAATCGCGATTGTGGCAACGCCGTACCCAGGCGCTTCACCAACTGATGTTGAGCAATTGGTGACTAATGAAATCGAAGATGTGGTTAAGAATCTTGATGATCTCAAAAAATACACCTCAGTATCACGACTTGGTGTCTCACAAGTAACGGTTGAATTTGAAGCTGAAGCTGATCTGCAAGAAAGTTTTCAAAAACTTCGTGACGCAGTCGACACAGCCAAGCCGCAACTGCCAAGTGATGCCGAAGATCCGGAAGTTGTTGAGATTCGTTTTGAAGATGAGCCGATTGTTACGTATAGTTTGGTTGGTGAGTTGAGTGAAGTAGAGCTCAAAGATACAGCTGATGTGTTGCAACGAAAGTTTGAGTCAATCAAAAACGTCTCAAAAGTAGAAGTGCGCGGTGCAGTTGAGCGTGAATTTCAAGTGATTGTTGACCAAACAGCTTTG
>JAUIEQ010000147.1 GCA_030429785.1 bacterium | reverse complement strand
ATTTTGTAGCTGCACGTAAAGCTGGAATGAAAGTTGAAGAATTCGGCATTGGCTTTCCACCACGCGTATGGAAAATCAAAAAGAACGATACTGTTTACTCATTGAATTTAATTCCGCTCGGCGGTTTTGTAAAGATTTTGGGCGAAAATGGTGAAGAGCATGAAAATCCGGAAAGTTTTAGCAGTAAAAAAATATGGCAGCGAGCAGTGGTGCTGGTTGCTGGGGTGAGTATGAACATAGCACTTGCTGTAGTTGTGTTTGTCATTGGTTTTATGATTGGTTTGCCGCATGTGATTGATGATTCTATTCCAAGCAATGCGACGATTACAGATGCAAAAGTACAAATACAAAGTATTACAGAAAACTCTGCAGCAGCAGCAGCTGGTCTTCAAGTAGGCGACGCTTTGGTTTCTTTGAGCGGACAACGCATCGAAGGTTTCTCTGACTTACAAAACGCAGTGGCTGTGTATGATGGTGATCCGCTCGAGCTTGTGTATACGCGCGCTGACAACACTGAAACAGTCTATGTCACACCAACTGTTATAGAAGACTTTTCTCAAGAGCCTGTATTGGGCGTGAGTATTGTTGAGACAGGCATTGTGTCATATCCATTTTTTAGTAGTATCTGGAGAGGTATTGAGGCGGCATTTGGTATGCTGTGGCAAATTTTGAGTTTATTTGCTTTACTGCTCTTTAATTTAGTAACAACCGGAAAATTGCTGGTTGACCTTTCTGGTCCAGTTGGTATTGCTGTGATGACAGGTGAGGTAGTTGGTTTAGGATTCTCATACGTACTTCATTTTATTGCGTTGCTGTCACTAAATTTGGCTATTATCAATATCATTCCATTTCCTGCTCTGGACGGTGGTAAGTTGTTGTTTTTGTTGATTGAAAAAATTAAAGGAAAGCCAATTAATCAGCATATAGAAAATGTAGTACATAATGTAGGCTTTTTAATCTTAATACTATTAATTGTAGTTGTTACTTATCGTGACATTGTACGATTTGGAGGAAGTATTCTGGATGCTGTTAAGAATATATTCTAAGCTATGTTACGAAAAACCATACTGAAAAAGTTCTCCCATGATATTGGGATTGATCTTGGAACTTCATCAACACTTGTGTACGTGAAGGGTAAGGGCATAACGATTTCTGAGCCATCGGTTGTTGCGATTAATACACGAAACGATCAAATAGTAGCGGTTGGTAGTGATGCCAAAAGCATGCTTGGTAAAAGCCCGAAGCATATTAGTATTATCAGGCCATTGGTGAGCGGTGTTGTATCAGATTTTGAAGTTACTGAAAAAATGTTGAAGTACTTTATTGATAAAGTACATCAAGAGTCATTTTCATTACTGCCGCGTCCTCGAATGGTGATTGGCATACCACTTGAAGTCACTGAGGTGGAGCGAAAGGCAGTTGTTGACGCAGCTATTTCTGCTGGTGCTTCAGAGGTTTTTTTGATAGAAGAGCCGATGGCTGCTGCAATTGGCGCTCGTTTGCCAGTCCAGGAGTCAGTAGCTTCGTTGATAGTTGATATGGGAGGAGGCACGACAAATATTGCGGTTATCTCAATGTTAGGTGCGGTTACGTGGAAGTCGATTCGATTGGCTGGTGATGAATTTAACCGAAATATTATCAGTTACATACGTGAGCAGTTTAATTTGCTGATTGGAGAGACTACAGCTGAAGAAGTGAAAATTTCTATTGGATCAGCGTTGCCAACAGGAGAAAAAATGGATATGATTGTCCGTGGCCGTGATTTATTATCAGGCTTGCCAAAAGAATTAGTTGTGAATGATCTGCAGGTCAGAGAAGCTTTGATGCGTTCAGTCCGGTTGATTATTGATAACCTCAAAACAGTTATTGAAAACACACCGCCTGAATTAACTGCTGATATTTATGAACGAGGTGTTGCATTGTCTGGTGGTGGCGCGCTATTGAAAGGGCTTGATCAATTAATTGCGCAAGAAACACAAATTCCAGTGCATGTAGTTGATGATCCATTAACATCAGTGGTTCGAGGAACTGGTATTTTGATTGAGGATGATACATTGTTGAAAAACGTTATTGTCAATGAGACACAACCAAGTATCTAATACATTAGGGGAGTATGAGAAGTAAACGACGAGTAATGTGGTCGAGTAGTGTGGCAGTACTGAGTGTACTGCTATTTTTGGCTTTGTTGCAGTTTCTTGTTCCTGACTTTTATTCATGGCTTGGTGCTGTTGGTCGCAGCGTAGGAGCTCCATTGTACGATGCTGTTGCTCCGCTTGATGCTCAGCTGTCGTCTGAGCAGCTACGAGAACGAAATGCTGTATTAGAGCAAGCGCTTAGCCGAATGGTGTTTGATTACAATGAGTATATTCGTTTACAAGAGGAGAATATAGAATTACGTCAGCTCACTGGTTACTCAGTACGTGATGATGTTGCGATAGAAACAGGTAAAATTGTTGGGTTAGCTTCGATCGATCGCACTGGTTTGGTTGTTATCAATAAGGGGTCAGTTGATGGCATTGAGGTTGGTATGCCAGCTATTGTTGAGCAAGGCGTGCTTTTTGGGGTGGTAAGTTCAGTGACACGTGATCATGCGTTTATTGTACCGGTGTACAGTAATACAATTCCATTATCAGCTCGATTGCAGGACGCAGATACAATAGTCGGTGTTGTCAGTGGCAACCCAGGATTAGCAACACAATTAGACTTGGTTGATAAGGAAACGGAGATTCAAATTGGCGATCCTATTGTTACGTCTGGATTGGATGA
>JAUIEQ010000146.1 GCA_030429785.1 bacterium | reverse complement strand
CGCGACTAGCTGTATTGAGCATGATTGTTAGCACGTTGTTTGTTGCGACTTCTGGAATTGGATATGCGCAAAACAATCCGCAAGGCAGGTCTATGCTCGATACTATTGCTGAAGATTCTGGCTTGATTGAAGATGCAGGTGGTGTGCCGACCTTGCAGCAGCGAATTGGTCAAATCATTAACCCGGTTCTCGGGTTGGTTGGCTCTATCTTTCTTGGGCTAATGGTCTATGCAGGGTTGATGTGGATGATGGCCGCTGGCAATGAGCAAAAAGTAGAAACAGCACGTCAAATTATTCGTTGGGCTATTTTTGGATTAGTTGCGACAGTACTGTCCTACGCATTAGTTACAATTATTGCAACGGCTTTAACCAATCGACCGGTAACTGGTCAGTAATCATATGAAACATTTGTATGCACAATTAGTTATTCTGTTGCAGGTATCTCCGCAGGTGCGTTTGGTTGCTCTTGTGCTTTTGTGTCTGGTAGCAACTATTGTTCTTGGTGATAGTGCGCATGCGCAACAACAATTATTGAATGGGATTAATGAGACTGCTGGTCAAGCAGGGCTTGGTGCTGGTTCAAGCGGTAATCTTTCACTGATTGTGGGCGAAATTATCAAAGGTTTGCTTGGGTTTGTCGGGGTGTTGTTCATGGTCTTGATTATTTGGGGTGGTGCGCGATGGATGACTGCTGGTGGTAATGAAGAATCAGTTAGTCAGGCAAAGCGTATTATTCGGAATGCAGCTGTAGGTCTTGCGATCGTGACCATTTCGTATGCATTGAGTTTGTGGATTTTTGATGTGATTCTCAAAGCAACAGACCCAACATTTGGGAATGTAGTTGAGAACTAATTTATTGTTAATGTTTTTAGTATGAAACGAATTTTTACATCTGTATGGCTTGCCATAGTTCCGCTTGTATTTGCATCGATGTTTATTCCAACAGTAGTTTTGGGTAGCCATGAAGGAGGAGCAAGTAATGTTAATTGTGAGCCAGATCCATGCGCTGGTGTTGATACAGCTGCGCATTGTATGGCGCATAATGCTATTTGTACAGGCGGACAAGCTGGTGCTGGACTGACTGATACGGATCAGCCGTTTTCAGTTATTATTGGTAACTTGATCAAAGGCTTGCTTGGGTTTTTGGGTATAGTGTTTATGATTTTGATTATGTATGGTGGGTTTGTTTGGATGACAGCGGCTGGCAATGACGACCGAATACGAACAGCTAAGAAAATTATTTCTAATTCAGCTATTGGGCTGTTTATCGTGATCATTTCGTATGCATTGAGTATTTGGATATTTGACGTGATTATTGATGCGACAAATGCTGATCAGTTTTAGGTAAGTATTGCCTTGGTTTATTGAGCACTTTCTTTTTGGGAAGTGCTTTTGTTTTTATGCGGCTTATACAAAATACACACAAATAAATAACTGTTAAATGATTGTTTAGAAAACTGTAACGCCGCAGTAACAATAAAAAATCCCGAAAGTATATTTCGGGATAAATGGTTTATCTGTTGCGAGCTTTTAGGGATTTGGCCGCATGTATAGCCTCATCCTTAGTTGAAAACCAGATTGGCTTTATGCCATTGTGGAAGCCATACCGAGCTGGACCAGCCATTCTTTTTTTGCCTTTGAATTCAATAATGTGCCGACCACCTGCAACTGTTCTGGGAATTACTACAAACACATCCCAACGCTTACTAAGCCACCAGTTTTCTTTTTCTGCGCCCCCGGGTTCTTCACTTGAGGTCAACAACGATCCATTGGTTGTTATTGGTTGGCTACGTGTGGTGATGGTTCGGTTGTTTCGACTGGGATCTCCGGCTGCGCCTGGAGCATTACTGAGTTCGCCAATTGTGCTGTTGACTGCATTCACGCCAGCAAAGAGCTCTGCTTCGCTGATTTCTCCTTCCCAGTATTTTTCAACACCCTTGATAGTCGTCTCGCCTAACTTGGCTTGCGCATCGGGAATGTTTGGCGTGCACCTGAGGAGTACAATAAGAGTGCTGATTAATACGAATAAAAATCTTTTTTTGAATTTCATGCTGGACTCCTTTGTGAATTTTGTAATGTTCGTTTGATTGAATTAGTATATTAAAGCATTTTAACAAAAGTTTGTCAATTGATTAGTTTGTCAGCTAAATTCTGCGTTGTTGGACTGATGTGTTTATTAAAGAATGACTTAAAAAGTCCCTTGAAATATCAAGGGAGGCTTTATTATTGTAGCGTTGTGAGTAGAAGGTACGGGAGCTCAACAAACTGCACCAGCCAGAATAGCCAGTTGCTGTTTCCTTGGCTAAAAAGTTTTTTCCATACAAAAGTCGGTAGTTTGATGAGCCACGGCCCTTTTATAAAATACCTGTATTGGCAGCGTACGGATTGCGTTAGTCGGTCTTTTAGGTTCATTGATTCATTTACTCTGAAAAGTACGGTATGGTTGAGTAACAGCAAAAGCGATATGCTAATAAGCACGATCGAGTTGTTGCTGATATTCAAGATTGCAAAATTCCAGACTATCAACACCAATATAAACATTGATTTCCAAGTAATGGTGAGTCGTCGTGTTGATTTGCCTGGAAAGGGCGTTTCTGGTGTCATCAGTATGATGAGAAAGATAATCGTTATCAAGGGTGTAATTATTGCAGTCATGAGCTACTCCTTTTCTGTGATTGTTAAAGTTACAATGCTCTATTGTGCATCAAAACATCACTAATGTCAATCACAAAACCCTTGGTGTGTACCAAGGGTTTTGTATAGAAGTAGTTTTTGTTTGTAGTTTAAGCTTCTTTTTTGTCTGCTGTATCTGCTGG
>JAUIEQ010000004.1 GCA_030429785.1 bacterium | reverse complement strand
ACCAATAGCAATAGAGCGCCTCGTGCAACAGGATTGCTTGTTACTTTTTTGAGTGAAGCAACATTAAATTGCATATGCATACTAGCTCCTTTGTTTGGATTGAGGTGAATTTGTATAAATATGAATACTGCTGTATTCTCAAATGGTAATGATCTATATGATATTCGACTGTATCACAATTTTTCCAAAAATACTAGATTCATATCACAATGAGTCTATTTTGGCGCGTGCAAAGAGTCTTGGCTTGATTGACATCCGATTTCATACACCGCGTGAGTTTGCTACTGATGCGCATCAGAGCATTGACGATCGTCCGTACGGCGGCGGCGCTGGTATGGTCATGATGTTTGATCCAATCGCACAGTCAATTCAGAATGTACAACAACCAAATAGCAAAACCGTTATACTAGCAGCGAACGGCAAACAATTCACGCAACAAATGGCACAAGAGTGGTCGCAACTCGATCAGCTGATACTGGTGTGTGGTCGATATGAGGGTATTGATGCTCGGGTTGAGGAAATAGTAGATGAGGTGGTTTCAATTGGGCCGTATGTCCTCACAGGCGGTGAGTTGCCGGCTATGGTTGTAGCTGAGGCAGTGGCTCGCAACATTCCAGGTGTGCTCGGAAAAGAAGCGTCGCTTGTTGAGGAAAGTCATACTGACGCAGGGTATCTTGAGTATCCGCAGTACACTAGACCAGAAGTTGTTACCTGGCAAGGCAAGGACTATCAAGTTCCTGAGGTATTGTTGTCAGGCAATCATGCGGAGATTGAAAAGTGGCGAGCTGAGCAATCAGGGCAATAGAACCTGATTTCACAAAATGGTTGTGTATTATAGTTTTGCAAAATAAAAAGCGCATGTTGATTGCGTTTTTGTTAATTATTCAGGAATCGTGTCGAACGTAATTCTGAGACCGCTGGCAGAGTGAGAATCAGTGATGAAGTCACTTGTGATTTTTTTGATATGATAGGTTGGATGTTGTTCGAGTAATGACTTGATTTGTCGTCCATAATCAGTGACGTAATAGCGGGCGCTATCAGTTGGTGTGAGATAGTGCTCTGTTGCAAATTTGAGATTATCCGGGTTTTCATCCAGTAGCAGAGCCAGTGTCCATATCAAATCAGTCCGAACGATCAGGTATGTTGTGTTCATTTCGTTTTTTTTCAGCCAGGCATCAAATTTGTTCATTCTGTTTGCAGGAACAGCTATGATGTTGTCAGTGATAGGATGTATTCTGCGATTCATCATGCTTTGTTCTTCTGCTGAAAAAGTACAACTTGCGAGCAGACAACAGAGTAGAGCGCCGAGCACTGCAGATACAGTTGTTTTTATTGTAATCCTTTCGTGGTGTATTGGTATGAAAATGTGCTAATAATTGCTTATATTAGGGTTTTTTCGTGTTTTTGTCAATGCTGTGTTGCGAGGTGTTGATGGTTTGTGGCATATGCTTGATTGCTGTGGATGGTTTGTGTATGAGGGTAGGATTGTACCCCTTGACTTTTTTTGAATAATTCCGCTATAATAACATCGCTTTAAGATTAATTCCAAATACCGGAGTTTAAGTAACTTACAACCTGTTAAGAGGAGTTAGTAACAACAGTGAAACGTATATATGTTTTTATGTAAGTTTCTCTGTTTTTATTAACGGCTAATTCGTTACAAAAAACACGAACGTTGATAACTAAAAAGTGCTTGGGAAGTATATATTTGTTTATTGACCTATATATATTTTCCTTTTTCTCTGTTCAATTCTTTTTTGTATGTTTTCTTGAAAAACATACACCTATTGAAATCTATTCAAAAAATAATCGAGTAGAATCAATCTTTCTAGATGTACTGTTTTGCGGGACATCTTTATTTGAGAGTTTGATCCTGGCTCAGGATGAACGCTGGCGGCGTGTCTAAGGCATGCAAGTCGAACGAACCCTTCGGGGTGAGTGGCAAACGGGAGAGTAACACACTGGTATTTACCCTCAAGTCGGGCACAACTTCGCGAAAGCGGAGCTAATTCCCGATAGTCTCTACGGAGTAAAGTTTTTCGCTTGAGGAGAAGCCTATGTACCATCAGCTTGTTGGTGAGGTAAAAGCTCACCAAGGCAATGACGGTTAGCGGGCGTGAGAGCGTGACCCGTCTCACTGGGACTGAGACACTGCCCAGACTCCTACGGGAGGCTGCAGTCAAGAATCTTCCACAATGGGCGAAAGCCTGATGGAGCGACGCCGCGTGCAGGAAGACGCCCTTCGGGGTGTAAACTGCTTTTATCAGGGACGAATTCGTGACGGTACCTGAAGAATAAGGGGCTGCTAAACTCGTGCCAGCAGCAGCGGTAATACGAGTGCCCCGAGCGTTATCCGGATTTATTGGGCGTAAAGCGTGAATAGGTGGTTTATTAAGTCAGTGGTGAAAGACTAGGGCTCAACTCTAGAAACGCCACTGATACTGATAGACTTGAGGCTGGGAGAGGTAAGCGGAATTGCCGGTGGAGGGGTTAAATCCGTTGATATCGGCAGGAACACCAAAGGCGAAGGCAGCTTACTGGAACAGTTCTGACACTAATTTCACGAAAGCGTGGGGAGCGAACAGGATTAGATACCCTGGTAGTCCACGCCGTAAACGATGAATGCTAGGCATTGGTAGTATCGACCCTATCAGTGCCGTTCACAAAAGCTAACGCGTTAAGCATTCCGCCTGGGGAGTACGGCCGCAAGGCTAAAACTCAAAGGAATTGACGGGGACCCGCACAAGCGGTGGAGCATGTGGTTTAATTCGACGATAAGCGAGGAACCTCACCAAGGTTTGACATATAGCTGCAAGCCCTAGAAATAGGGTCGCCTACGAGGGTGCTATACAGGTGCTGCATGGTTGTCGTCAGCTCGTGTCGTGAGATGTACGGTTAAGTCCGGTAACGAGCGCAACCCCTATTGTATGTTGCAATTTCATACGAGACTGCCCTGGTAAACAGGGAGGAAGGCGGGGATGACGTCAAATCAGCATGGCCCTTATACCTTGGGCTACACACGTGCTACAATGGCCAGTACAATGGGTCGCTAAGCCGAGAGGCGGAGCTAATCCCACCAAAGCTGGTCTCAGTTCGGATTGAAGGCTGCAACTCGCCTTCATGAAGCTGGAATCGCTAGTAACCGCGTATCAGCCATGGCGCGGTGAATACGTTCCCGGGTCTTGTACACACCGCCCGTCACACCAAGGGAGCCGATAATGCCCGAAGCCCCAGTTTATCTGGGTCGAAGGTAGGATTGGTAACAAGGGTGAAGTCGTAACAAGGCATCCGTAGCGGAAGCTGTGGATGGATCACCTCCTTTCTAGGGAGTAATACCTAGTAGGTAGTGAGGTGAATTGTGATTTGTTCATAATACATTTCACTACTGACTGTCGACATTTTGATCATTGATCAGAATGTGGAGAAAAGGAGTTCAAACCCCAAGCACTTTTGAGTTATCAACCAAATACGTTCATAAAAAATCAACACACGAAAGGAATGGTTATGGGCAAGGCGAATGTAGTGATTGATGAAGCTGAAATAAACAGACTGAAGCATTTGATGGAAACGTTAGATTTGAATCAAAAGCAGTTTGCTGCAGTGCTTGATGTTTCACCAGTATTTGTGACCAAGTTATTTCAGTACAAGAAGCGGCCTGGTCGCGAAGTTCTGCAACGGTTAGTGGGTTTTGGAATCTCGATGGAATGGTTGTTCTTTGGTAATGGCGATATGGTGAGCAATCCAGTCAGATACAGGCAGCTCAAAGCGCAGTTGCCAGAGTTGTGTTCCAGATAACTGTCAGGTGTGAGAAGTATTGTAGATCAGAAGATTGTTGACCCACAGTAAGGTGGGTTTTTTATATAGCGATTGATAATAAGACATGAGGTGGTAATGATTTTTGACATTGATTATTCTGCAATATTTTGATACCGTAATAAGGTCAAAAGATACCTAGAACGTCACAATGCAAAGGATGAACGTGCAGGTAAAAAATTTTGAGTATTGTTTTTGACTTCTGATTTTTATATTCTAAGCAGCTTCTGCCAAAGACGTTATGCTATAGATAGGTATCAATCTCTGACTCGAGCTTAGACTGCTTTATTTCTCAGATAAAAGTTAATAGTTTCATGGCTGTTGATTGTTATTTGGGCGATTAGCTCAGCTGGTTAGAGCGCGTCACTGATAATGACGAGGTCCCAGGTTCAAGTCCTGGATCGCCCACCATCATAGAATTACCAATCACCAAGAAACAATAATCAATATCTGGAGTTCCATCATTGGATATTTTAATTTGTTTGGTTATTGGAAGTTGATTGTTGATTATTTGCAAAGTCCGCCGAGGTAGCTCAGTGGTAGAGCAGGGGCCTGAAGAGCCTCGTGTCGGCAGTTCGATTCTGCCCCTCGGCACCATCATAAAATCACCAATCACCAAGAAACAATAATCAATATCTGGAGTTCCATCATTGGATATTTTAATTTGTTTGGTTATTGAAGATTGGAAATTGATTATTTTACTATTCGGGGTGTGGCGCAGTTGGCTAGCGCGCCTGGTTTGGGACCAGGAGGCCGGAGGTTCAAGTCCTCTCACCCCGACCACTCTTCGCTTGCGAAGGGTATCTGCTAGAGCATTGGCAACGGCTGACTTGTGTACACGCGATGCTATGATTATTTGCAGCTTTGGCTGGTATTGTTATCAAAAAAACCTATTATTCTGCATCGCATTGCTATGCGTTTTGGAATAATGGGTTTTTTCTTTTTTTGCAGGTTGTTATGTTGCCGCAACTGCTTGTTTGAATTCTTCGAGTGTTAGATCAAAATCGTTGCCATTGGCAGTAAGTGTGATAGTGACGAGTCGGTCGATAAATGCAGGTGATTTGAATGCGTTGTTGTACTGTGCTTCCAAGTCGGTAATATTTGTGTGCACGAATACAGCTTCTGTCCGAACCGCGCCTTTGGGTGTTGAGAAGGTGAGTGTGACATGGTCTTGAGCTGCTCGATTGCTGAGTTCAACAAGTAGTTCAAGTTTTGTTCCATAATAGTTGCTACCATCTTCAAGCATTGCATTGCCAGAAGCAAGCTGTGCATTGAGTTCGATCAACGGTAGTATGTCGTTGTTTTGCAATTCAACACCAGTATGTTCGCCATCAAAAGCTATGTCTTGTACCGTGTGCTTGGTAAGATGCTTTTTGTCTTTTGCGAGTTTGTAATATGTTGTACCTGCAGTGATAGCGTATGGATTGTAGAGAGCTGTTTCCGCAGCGCTTGCTGTGTCTTTGAATCGTTTATTAGCAAATTCGAGTATTGTTTGTGCATCTTGGAGCGTTTGGCCAGTTGTATCGCTATGGTTGTTGAGTTGTTCCATTCGAATAGCAGTTGCTAGTACTTTATTGGCTACGACAGTACTGCCATGCTCAGTTTCATGATAGGTTTTGAGTTCGCTTGATATTCTGCTTGCTGATGATTCGGTTGTTTTTTGAAAATAGTGATGTTCTCCAACAAGTGCATGTACGGTTGTGCTGAGTAGGTGCAATGCTTTGGTCTGTTCTTGCGGAGTAAGGCTATTAATATCGTCAAGAGACGGTAGAGTTTCTAGTATGAACTGCTGAGGATTCTCAGCCTCTTTGTCCCAGAAGTCATTGGGTAATGATTTGGTTGATTCAGTTGTGAAGTATTGGCCTATCTCTGGAACTGACATCGTATGTACGTCTATATGTCCTTGTTCAGATTCGGTTGGTTTAGTTTTTCTCTTTTCAAATTTATTCATACGTTTAGTATTATGCATTCTTAGTTAATAGTAACAATAATTACTATGCTAGCGCAAAGGTAGTGAGTTAGGGTGGTGTGCGTTCTATTGACAAAATTATTTAAATATGTAATAATATTAAGTTACTGTATTATTAAAAATTTCCATATAAAAGAAAGAGGTGTTCAATGATGAAGGCTTTGGTTCTGATTGCTGTGGTTTGTTCACTGGTTTATTTCTTGACGGCTACAGCAGAAGGTATGCTGATAGCCTTGTTTATTTTGATAGCAAGGTATCTGTACGTTATCCTCTTTTATGATCACCAAAAGAGGTTGCGAGATGAGGCGTATCGAATATTTTCCTTGCAACAAGTCAGAGATCATGTTAAGTCGAAAAGACCTGAATTGGATGAGACAACCGCTGCAAAAGTGGCGGCAAAAGTAGCGTCGAAGGATAGGCTCATTTCGTCAGGCTATACGCGTACGTTGCTTGATGGTATGGTGAATATTATTGGCAACTTTTTGTTTGCTATCCTTGCTGCGCGAGACATTTACCCGTTGGTGATGATTGCAGCTGTGGCATTTTTTTTGTTGCAGACAGTGGTGCAACATTACCGAAGAAAACGGCTGACCGCTACTGCTCATACAGCAGATGGTGAGTCGATCGTTGTTGAGAGTGTTTACAGCAGCGAGGAAGAGGTGTATGAATACCTCAAAGCAAATAACTCCTCAGCAAAGGTGTTGTGGTATTATTTTTTTATCGCGACACAAATAGTTTTAGCAGCTTTAGCAGTAATTAACGTCAGCGAAGGTGTGACGCTGCTATAAATTTTTGATCCGTACGCCCGCCCGCCCGCAATAAATGAGCGGGCTTTTATTTTGGCTTATGCTTGACAGTCGCTTTGAGTTGTGAAAAGATGTGCTATTGATCGTTTAAAAAATTGATCGTTTAAAAAATAGTTACTACAAAAAAGGGGGTTTGATGGTGAGTTGTATTCAAGAGTTGTTTCAGTTCCGAAATGCTGGCCATGAATATTGGTTTTATATGAGCATGGGAATACTGATTCTTTGTCTTGTTGCAGCGTTGTATTTTCGACGTGTCGGTCATCTATGGTATCCAGTGATTAATCATTCATATACATCAGTACGTGCATTTGTCACTGTCGTGATCCAGGAGAAACAGAGCGTTGCGTACTCAGTTGATTGTATTTGGTTCAATGCATTGATGGCTGCAATTTATATAGTATTGTACTTTGTAGGCAAGCATTATTTTTTTCAAAAACACAACACTGACAAGCAAATGTAACCAAATATAACCTTACTACCGGAGGAAAAAGGTGAAATCATCAGCAGAAAATAAGAAATCAGTAGTAAAAGTTACCTTTCCGCTACGAATATATGACAAGGGTGTAAAAAGGGTTATTCATGAGTGCACAGTCACGATTCAGAAATTCACTCCCAGTCTTACTAACATTGATATACGAGAAGCGTTGCGCACAGAGTTTAATTATTCGCCTGATGATGAGTTGAAATTAGGACTCGATCCCATCCCAACATCAAGAATCGGAGACCTGTCGTTGCTGATGAATAATGGTGTGACGCTATTTGTATCAGAGTCAAAACAGTCATCCAAGCAGGTTTGTGTGCACGAGCCAAACGTTGAAGTTGTGATCAAGTAACTGATTTTGCTGCTCTGTGTGTCAAAAGTAGCAGAAAGGAGTGTTATGCAAAGATTTTTTTCAATTGTTGCAGATATCATTGCTCTTGCGCATGGGCTGATCATGGCTTTGTTCTTTGTTCCGCTTACATGCTATGCGCTTAATCTCGACATGAACGTATACTTTTTGCTGAGCATGCTTTCTATGCTTGTTGTAGGATTGTTGTACAATTTGTTAACAGGGACTTGCCCGTTGACGGTTATGGAGCACTACTGTCGAAGCAAAGCCGGTGTGCACGTGTACGACGGTTCATTTGTCATATATTACCTGAATAAGATTTTTGGGCTTGATTTGAGCTCGTGCAAAGCCGGGTACAACCTCTTGAGTACTGGAATGCTCATTGGCTTTGTTCTGATCGGGGTGTATATATTAATTAATAAGCAGCTTATATAAATAGCTGCTTTTTTATTTTTGTATAACTGACTAGTCATGCTGCGCGCTTGAAGCTTGCGAAGGAATGAGATACTATAGTTGTATATTGGTAACAGTTAAGTTATATGCAGACAGTTTTGATAACAGGAGCAAGTCAGGGTTTGGGGAGAGGGTTTGTTGAGGAGTTGCTTGATGCTGGCGCGCGCGTTTTTGCCGGTGTGCGAAGCAGCACAAGTCTTGATGATTTGGCTGGCCATGAACAGCTGACCGTACTACCGCTTGATGTGTCTGATGATGAGTCGATCCAACAAGCAGTTGCTGCTATAACGACGCATGTTGATCATCTTGATATGTTGATCAATAACGCAGGCGTGAATAAAGACTCAGCAACCAACAACCACAAAGAGCTCGTGTGTGCTATTGATTCGCTCGATAGAGCGTCGCTGCTGGCAATGTTTGATGTTAATACGATCGGACCAATGATGGTGTTGAAGCAGTGCAAGCCATTGCTAACAGCCAAGCCTAGTTTTGTGATTAATGTTTCGAGTTGTCGAGCATCATTTCACGACAAGTGGAATAGTGACAATCCAAATTATGGGTATAGCGCCAGCAAAGTTGCGCTCAACATGATGACCGCGCGAAGTGTGTATGATATGCCCAAGACTATCCAAACATTTGCTGTGCATCCAGGCGATGTGCATACGAGCATGAATCCAGCTGGTGAAACCAAACCACGCACAGCTGCTCGACATATTCTCGATATAGCGAGTAAGTGGGATCCAGATAACAACGGAAAGTTTTTTGATTGTTCTGGAGAACTGTATCCTTTGTAAGTAACAAATTGTATTATGAAATACGGAATTATTATTGGCTCTCATACTAACGAGTCGCAATCAACAAAAGTCGGGAGATACGTAGAGCAACAGATCAAACAGCAACTCGCGGATGCAGAGACATATGTACTGAACTTGCAACGCAATCCATTACCGTTGTGGGATGAGAGTATGTGGGGAGCAGATGAGGGTGAAGCAAAAGAGGTTTGGGAAAGCTATAGCGCTGATGTTGCTAGTTGTGATGCATTTGTTGTAGTGAGCCCTGAGTGGTCAGGTATGGTGCCAGCAGGTCTTAAAAATTTCTTTTTGTATTGTAGTAGTGGTGAGTTAGAGCACAAGCCTGCTCTGATCATTGGTCTCTCAGCAACACGTGGCGGCACGTATCCTGTAGCAGAGCTTCGGATGAGCAGCTACAAGAATACATACCTGTGTTACATTCCGAATCATGTTATTATCCAAAAAGTTCAGGACGTGCTGAATGGACCTCAGGCAGATGAATCAGTCAAAGCAGATGGATATATCAGAGCGCGGATTGATCATTCACTTAAGGTGCTTGAGCAGTATGCGTGCGGTTTGCAAGCGGTGCGAGAAAGTGGTGTGGAAGATAGAGAGCATTTTCCATATGGGATGTAACTTGCGGCACAAGAGAACCTTTGATAAAGTATAGATAGTACTAACTGTAGAGGTTCGATGGTTAAGCAATCTTTAAGGCAGCGAGCTATTACACTTCGCAAGAAGGGATTTTCATATAACTTAATTTTAGAAAAAATTCCAGTCTCCAAGTCAACATTAAGTGTTTGGCTACGCGACATTCCCTACAAACCAAATAAGCAAGTGCAACAAAGAGTAAATGACGGTTTGTTAAAATCTGCACAAAAAAAGCAAGCGCAAAAGGCACGTCAAATCAAAGCACAACATGCTGCGGCAAGGAAAGATGTGAGATTTATAAGTAAGCGCGATTTATTCATGCTGGGCATTGGTCTGTATTGGGGCGAAGGCGAGAAGTCTTTCGAGAATATTCGTTTTGCAAATAGCGACCCTGAGATAATCAAAGTCATGATGAAGTGGTTTAGAGATATTTGCACAGTACCGGATAGTCATTTCCGAATAACAGTGCATGCGTATAGTGATACTGATATTAGTAAAGCCATTGCATTTTGGTCAAGTATAACAAAAATATCCAAAGGTCAATTCCTTAAGTCGCAGATTGACAAGCGTAGTGGAAAAGTAATAAAAAGAGGTAAGTCACCTCACGGAACGCTCCACATTCGAGTGCGTAGTTGTGGGGATAAGCAATTTGGTGTATTATTGCATAGACGAATTGTGGGCTGGATTCGGGCAGTTAGGTAAACAAACTAAATATGCGGGTATGGTATAGTGGCTTATTATGCGACCCTTCCAAGGTTGAGACGGGGGTTCGATTCCCCCTACCCGCTCCAACAAAAGCACCGCTATTTTTAGCGGTGTTTTTGTTTGACCCGTAACAGGAATCGAACTATGATTAGTATATATCTATTTGAGAATTCTTAATTTGGTGGTAAGTAAGTGGCTTTGAAATGAAGAATAAAAAACAAAATTTGAAGAAAGTCATCAAATTATATGATGCTTATCACAACGGAGAGATACCTACTATTGAAAATCACGAAGTCAACCCGGGCCTCGCACAAGATAGTAGAGAGAATTATATTTATTTCACATTACCTGTTAGCATAAACTTTCAGCGTAGCTCTCCTGCTATGTGGGCTGCTGCTTTGAAAACATACGAAGATCCAGCTACTAATTATTTATTTTTTCCTGAGCTAGTAGTGCAGAAAAGAAGAAGTGAGGTGCAACGTGACCTTACAAAACATAAATTAGCGTTACAAAAAAACAAACACACAGATATCTGGATCAGAATATCGAAAACATTCAACGAGTTTTTTAGTAATGATCCTAGAGTATTGTTGGCGCAAGGAAATCAAGATATCGGAAGTATCTTAAATATTGTTCAGAAGAAACAAAAGAAAGACTTTCCATACCTAAGCGGTCCTAAGATGGCAAATTACTGGCTGTATATACTAACTTGCTATACTGATGCTAAGTTTTCAAATATGAGTGAGATTTCCATCATCCCAGATACTCATGTTCAGCAGTGTTCGATTGAATTAGGATTCACAACAGCTAAGGACAATCAGGTTATTGTATCAAAAGTTTGGAAGGAATTGCTGAATGGCAGCCCCATATCTCCAGTAGAGATGCACCCCGTTTTGTGGAACTGGAGTAGAAATAACTTTTTACCAAAAGTTTGATTAGTATGATGTCAAAAAAGCTAACATATATAACAAGTCATCCTAAGAAGGCAGAAGAATTAGGATGGCACCTAGAATATTCAGTGGCTCACCGTAGCCTTGAACTACCAGAGGTTCAATCATTAGATTCTAGCGAAGTAGTAACCGAAACAGTAAAAACGGCGTATGAGCTAGTAAAGCAGCCTGTTCTTGTGGAGGATATTTCAGTAAGATTTACGGCTTTAGGAAGGCTTCCTGGTACATTCATCAAGTACTTTTTGTCAGAGTTGGGAGTCGAAGGCCTGTGTAGGTTGTTAGACGGTTATAAAAGTAGAGAAGCTGTAGTGGCTTCATATTTTGCTTTCTACGATGGGAGTCATTTGAAAGTTTTTAGTGCGGAAATAGAAGGTTTTATCACTAAGAATCCAAAGGGCGAATCTGGATTTGGAACAGATTCCATTTTTCAACCCAATGGCAGCTCAAAAACCTGGGGTCAGATGACTAAGCAAGAGCAAATTGATACATCAGTCAGGAAACTTGCACTTAGAAAGCTCCAAAAGTATTTACATGGCAACTTTTAGTTTGTGCGATACTAGTTCTAACATCCTTTACCACGGAGCTCCAACAAAAGCACCGCTATTTTTGGCGGTGTTTTTGTTTGCTTGCCGTGCCGTGGCTTCAGCAAAGGCTGGGGCAGTACGTGCAATTTATCTAGTTATTAGTCAAGAAAATCCCACAGTATGTCAAATACAGATTTGAAAATATCAACCATTGCTGGGACTTCTATAGCAACAGCTAGAGAAGTGTGTTGTGGTGTACTAATGAGTATTTTATCTGGGAATATATGAAATACACTTTTGAATTCTTGTTTTTTTGGCAACCATCGTATATCTGACAGTGTTGATCTATGTAGTATGGAGGCGTCAGTATCTTCTTGAGTAACTATTGCACGTGTTTTTATTTTTTCTTTCACTCTGTCTTTTCTAAATTGCTCTGCAAATTTTTGACCTACTAGCTCCTCCCAATGCTGGAACCCGCCAATTGAGTAAATAGTCTTTCTTTTGTGCGTTTTTACAATCTCTGTACAAAAGTTTTGTAGTTCATTTTGAGTCTCAATAAAACGCAGTCCAATTTGTGGCGCAGGATTTTTTTCAATATTTTCTAAATTGGGAACTATGCTAGCCAGTGTTTCTAATTTTTTTTGTGCTACATCAATAATTTTTTTCGGTCTCGCTGGTTTATAAAAACGCTTGTTATCTTGGAAGTAGAGGCGTGCCAGTCCTTTGCGGGTCAGGCTACTTAAAATTGGGTACACTTGCGTTCGTTGCAGTCCAATGTGTTTCCCGATTGTCGTCACCCCAGCACCTCCTAACTCTAGTAGGGCGATGTAGACTTGGCCTTCACGGTAGGTAAGTCCAGCTTGTTTGAGCAAAGCAGCGGTATTCATATAGTTGTAATAATGATTACTACACTATGTATAACATACTACTAAAGTAACTAAAATAAGGTAAAAAGTAAAGGTTTTTGTAACATACACTTTTACATAGTTTTATCCAAGTAGTAGACTATCTGTGTATTTGAAATTTAACAATCTTTATTGTAAAAAGGAGTGGTATTATGAAAGCTGAAAGTTCATTGAAACAAAAATTGCAAGTAGCTGGGACAAGGCTGGCAGCTCAATTGGTAGATGCAAAAAGTCTCAGTAATGAACAGGCGAGAAGGATTATCGCCAATTATGCTGCGGCAGTCGAGGGAAACTTTATAGCTTGGCTGGGAGCAGGTCTAGTGACTGCTCGTTCACATCATGCTGAGTTTGCCATTAAGGATAACATTTATGAAGAAATAGAGGGAAATCATCCGGGTATGTTGCGTGATTTTGCATGCTCTGCGAGCGCCTTGCCTGATGCTTGCTCTTATGAGTACGTATCCGGTGCAGTAGACAGAATGAGAAGTCTTGTAGCGGAAATGGTAGGATTGCAGAGTATAGCATTGCTGACCTGTCTTGAAAACTTTTCTCTTTATTTCATTCCGTATCTAGCTGAGCTGGCTGGAAAACTTGGGAGCAAAGATTTTGCATACACAGATGCGCACGGTGCTGCAGATGTTGAGCACGCAGACCTGTTCCTTTGGGCTTTAGAGCAGGAGATGATGCTTTATCAAGGTGCGGAAGATATTATCACTCGCACACTTGATGAAACGGAGTATTTTTTGAAATTCATCCTAATCCCAATGCATGATTAGCAAACCTTTGCATGCCGGGTGTTCAGCAATTTTATAGCTGAACACCTATTTTTATTACTCCAGTTCTACCGTCCTCCACAGAGCCCCATCCTTCGCTTGAGAAGAATGCTCTCCGTAGCGCAACCGCGTAGGATGGGCTTATCTGTTGTTTGTATCGCTTTTAACCAGTGCTTCGGATGGCAGGTCAACAATAAGACCGCTGTTTAAGCGGTATTTTTGTTTACAAGTTTGACACTATGTAAACAAAGTACTATACTTTGTTTACATTGTTTTTGAGATGTAAATGAATATGTCTGATATAAAAATAGGAAATTTAAGAAAGCAAAAAGAAGGTTTTTTAGCTTTTGTGCCAAACGTTTTTCCTCCTAAAGGTGGTTTTACTTTTTCTTCAAGTATAGAGAAAAAGAACAATACAGCCACTCGACTCCTAGGTAAGCTCGATGGGATTACTCATCTTTTGCAGGATAAAGATTTTTTTTTATTTATGTATCTTCGCAAGGACGCAGCTTCATCAAGCCAGATTGAAGGAACAAGGGCTACGATGATCGACGCTATTGAAGCGGAGGGGAACATTGATTCAGATTTACCCGAGGATGTTGATGATATTTTGCACTACATCAAGGCAGTCAATTACGGTCTTAAAAGATTAGAATCGTTTCCTTATAGTTTGCGCTTCGTGCGTGAACTTCACAAGGTCTTGATGGAAGATGCTAGAGCAACTCACTTTGCAGATCCTGGTGAGTTTCGCAAAAGTCAAAATTGGATAGGAGGTACCGGACCGCATAATGCCGATTTTGTTCCACCTCCTGTGACAGAAATGAATCGCGCACTAGGTGACTTTGAGAGGTTTATTCATGAAGAGAGTACTATTTCGCCTGTGATAAAGGCAGGACTCTTGCACGCTCAATTTGAAACTATCCATCCTTTTTTGGATGGCAATGGTCGTGCTGGGCGCATGCTGATAACGTTTTATTTTTGGCAAGAGGAGTTACTTGAAAAACCTGTATTGTTTTTATCCAGTTATTTTAAGAAGCACAAGAAGGTTTACTATAATAGATTGGATAAATACCACAGTGGGGATGTTATGGCTTGGATTGATTTTTTTCTGGATGCTGTTATAGAGATAGCTAATGAAGCTATAGTGACAATTCGAGAAATTACTGATTTGCAACAACAAGATACAATGAAAATTCAAGCACTTAGCAAACGTGCCTCTGAAAGCGCAGTTATGGTTTTGCCTAAACTTTACGAGATGCCAATTGTGAACGTTGCAAAAATCAGGGATTGGACCAACTTTACGAGAGCAGGTGCGCAAAAAGTAATTGATCGGTTCGTTGAGATTGGTATTCTGTATGATAAAAATCCAAATAAATCATACGATAAAAGTTATATTTACAAGAGCTATATAGATATTTTTAGTAAGGACAAGTAGTGTGGGTTAATGACTATGCATGATTATTAGTTGTTTCAATTTTGTGAGTGCAGTTCTAACATTATTTTTATTGAGCAGAGTGCGTTATGAATGAGCAAATTCAGAAATACAACAATAAACAATCCAGAGGTGATAAAGCTATTTGTATGTTGTTGATGAATGAAATATCACGTGGACTTCCTCAGTCCGAGTGCAAGGTTTGGCACGGACATCCTGTTTGGTTCTTAGATGGAAATCCAATTGTAGGCTATAAGAAGCTGAAAGATTGTGTTCGTCTTTTATTTTGGAGTGGGCAATCTTTTGAAGAGCAGGGCTTGCGAGTTGAAGGAAAGTTTAAAGCTGCAGAGATTCGCTATACTTCAAAAGATGAAGTTGATACAAGAGCTTTGCAGCGGTGGCTCAAGAAATCAAAAAAGATACAATGGGATTATAAAAATATAGTTAAGCGCAAAGGTAAGCTTGAGCGACGTAAATAGGTAACGGAGAAGGGCTCTGTTATTATTTTTACAAGTTACAGCATTATCATTTGGCTGATTTTAGATTACGTGTTGGTCATTATAGAGTTTTGTTTGATAGGGATTTGGAAACCAAAACAATTGTCCTCTACCAAGTATTGTAGCGCTCAAGACTATACTAATTTTAACCTGGCTCAAGTTACTAAGTTTTCGTCTGTAATGGCTTTTGCTAGCGAAGTATTTGGGCAGTGTGGTATAGTGCATGTATGGGAATGTCAAAACGATCAGCATCACTACTTCGAGGCACTGACACGCTTGTGTTATTCATGATATCGCTTTTATTATTGTGTTGATCAAAGCCTACCGCGTGCTTGTTTCGTATTTTTATGATCATCATATTGATATCAAGTACGTGCTTGAGATTTCATTTATTGCACCAGCTATTGAAATCATTTTTGCTGCTAGTCAGCATTCGCTTGCACTCAATATTGTATTTGGTGTATTTAGTTTGGCAAGCTTGTTGGTGTATGTATTGTTTTATGAAACCATTACCAAAATTGATGACGATATGAATCATATCAATCAAGAACAGCAACATTACCATCGGTAGCTTTTTTGTTGCTTGCGGCAAGGCTCTGTTTTTTTACAAAGACAGAGTTTTTTAGTAAAGTTTTGTGTGGGTGTTGATTGTATTTGATTTACTGACCGTGGTTTGATTTGCCAAAGAGGCTATGCTGGACTGCTTTGTGAAATCAGCTTATGATTAGGTAAGGAGTTGGTTGTGCATTGTTGGTTTACTACATAACAAGACATTCATATGGAACGAAATGAACCAAGATTTCGTCAAGAAGTTGATAAGCGAGAGGTTTCTTTTCATCAGCAGTTGATTGATCGATCAATGCATGTTGATCAGTATGATAGTCGGTGGAAGGAGTTTGACTTGCAACCAAGAGATCGCGTGCTTGTTGCAGGATATGTTAAGCAAGTTATTCGCTATGTTGAATCTGCATTGAATGAGGGGCAGCAATCACTGGTGACCGAGCAACTGCTTGACCGCTCAGTTGTTTTGGCTTTGGCGGCGTTGAGGAACGTCATTGATCCAGAAACAGAACTCAAGCCAATCAGTCCACCGGTAAGAGACTTGTACGCTAGTATTTTGCAGAAGAACGAGTTTGGTGAAACTAGGGAGGCGTTTAGATACGACCAAGCACTTTCACGTGTGAGGTTTGAGGCTGGTGAAGAGGATCAGGGTGGTATCGGTCATGGCGCAATGCAGGTTGTTTTTGCTGATTCATCAGATCAAGATCGTCAATGGGGTATGTCAGAGCTTGATGATGTATCGTATGAGGATATTCCAGCTGTGCATTTGATGGTACAAGGAAAAGCTCGGTATAATGCTGAGAGTAGTTGGCAGCACAAAACAGTTGCGCTAGAGCCTGGGCGGCTTCCAGAAATGTACTATGATAATGACTGGATGTTTGATTATCTTCATGATGTTGTTCAGGATTGCAAGGAAGAGTTGCGCTCATGGGAAGATGAGTTACCTGATTCAGAAAAGCTTCGCGTCGTATTGGCGACTAAGCAGCTGTACGAAGAATTGGTATCTGGTGATACTGTTGATGCAGAGAGAGTTCATCAGCAGTTACGAGATTTTTGGCAACTGATACAGAAAGAATCTGATGAAGATCTAGATCTTCATGTGTCTGCTGGAGCGGTGGTTCGTGATGCATTGGTGAATTATGGAGACGGGTTGGATATACAAGTTGGTGCTATGAAAGAGTTTCGTGCGACAGCAGTTCAGCTAGTGTATCTGGATGAAGCGCTTGAGTGGAGTATGCCCAAGATTTTAGAGCGTAATACTTTGGAAGAAATGGAAAGCGTTGATGCTCATGTTGGTACACGCATTGAGTTTGAATATCTGTTACGTGAAGATGATTCAGATGGGTCATGGAAACGGTCAGAAATATTAGTTCCACACAGTTTGCATTTTGCAAAAGCATACTTAGGATATTCATATGGACCGCCATTTAAGTAGCTATATTTTTAGTCAAACAATTCTACATTATTAGTAATAACGTTATTGAGTATGCATGAACAAGAGTCTCGCGCGGCGTTTACTTCGGCCGTATCTGATCAAGCAAGTCTTCAGCCGCCACACAAGAAAAAGCATACCGTGCACAAAGTCTACGTCGTGATTATTTTAGTTTTGCTGATAGCAGGGGCTGGTGTTTATGGTTGGGGACAGTGGTCGCTTGATCGTCAGCACAGAGACTTTGCAACAGCGACGCATGCAG
>JAUIEQ010000145.1 GCA_030429785.1 bacterium | reverse complement strand
GTGTGGCTTATTGGGTTTATTGCACTTAGAAATTTTTCAGGAACGCCTACTTCGAGAATACTCAATCGAACTTATTCTTACCACACCATCTGTAGCGTATCGTGTTGTGCTGACAGACAGTACTGAATTGTTGATTCATTCGCCACATGAATACCCGGAAGTTACTCGCATCGCTGAAGTATATGAGCCATATGTAAAAATCGAAGTGATCACGCCAACTGATTACATGGGGAATCTTATGACGTTTATTACTGAAAAAAGAGGCGAGTTCATTACTACTGAATATCTAGATCAAACACGAGTTATTCTTAAATATGAATTGCCACTGAGTGCAATTTTAACTGATTTTTATGATACAATAAAAAGCGTTAGTGCTGGGTATGCTTCGCTTAATTATGAATACAGTGAGTACCGACAATGCCAACTTGCTAAGCTTGATATTCTGGTCGCAGAAGAAAAAGTTGAAGCACTGAGTACACTAGTATACAAAGACACTGCTCAACGCGATGGTCGCAAAATTGTTGATGCGCTTAAAGAAACACTGCCTCGCCAAATGTTTGAAATTAAAATCCAAGCAGCTATTGGCGGTAAGATTGTAGCAGGGACACGACTTTCTGCGATGAGAAAAGATGTAACTGCAAAACTCTATGGAGGGGATGTGACTCGAAAACGAAAACTACTTGAAAAACAAAAGAAAGGCAAAAAACGAATGCAATCACAAGGTAGTGTTGACATACCCAAAGAGGCTTTTTTGTCTATACTCAAGAAGTAATGTGTAATCAAGTACACAAAATTTAGTGCATTGACTAAAAAACCACACCAACAAAACTGATTGCTATCATCGAAACAGACACTATCAGACCAACAACGATCCAAATAGCTCTGATTACTCTTTTCTTTCTACCTTTTTTCATATCAAATACATTAACTATTTAGCATGAGTATACCGTACTTTGCACAGCATTTACAAGATAACGAAAAAATTAACTACGTTGCGTACAAATCTGCATGGATGTTTGTTCCAAGTATTTTTTTAGAAACAGCGCTACTATGGTCCTCTTTGTTTGGTGTTTTTTGGCTTCAACGGGCACTGGGTGAATTTGGTATAAGCATTGCTATACTCGGTGGTGTGATCGCGTTAGCGGCTATGGCCCGAACAGTTATGCGACTCAAATACACCGCCTGGATAGTCACGAACAATCGATTGCTTGATTTTGATCAACATAATTTTTGGAAGATGGAAATGAATGCAACTGAGTTTACTGACTTGCACACTGTGAAAATGGGATTTTGTTCTTTTTGGGCAACGCTTGGCGGTTGTGGTACAGTGCAGGTGAGAATAAAAAGTGAACAGGCTTTACTAGAGCTTGATGGTGTAAAAAATCCTCGTAATTTAGTTATGGCTATTGAGTCAAAAATACATCCCGAAACTCAACAATAATAACAACTCTTTGATACGCGCAGCCCTTAGTGTATACTATATACATGAAACGTGAAAATAAATTTAAAACCAGTGCACTTGTATCAAAAGGTGCTTTTATGGTTTTGATTGCGTTATTGTTATTTTTTAGCATCTCTTTACTTCGCGAAGTAAAGAGAAAGCAAGCAATTCAAGATGAAATCAAACATTTAGAAGAAGAGTTAGCTCGACTTGAGCCTGAAAATCAACAATTTTCCACATTAATTGAATACCTACAAACTGATGAGTATGCTGAGCTTGAAGCTAAAAAGCGGCTGGGTATGAAACGAGATGGGGAACAAGTGATCTTAGTAACAGAGTCGCAGCAGACCACTGGACAGCAAGAATATATACCACTGATCCCTGAAACAAATTGGCAGTTATGGTGGAGACATTTTTTTAACTAATATATTGAGAGACACTACCCATGTCTGAAAAAGAATCAGCATCTATAGCCAAAGAAGCTCAAGAACAAAAACCAAAAAACACTGCACTAAGAAATGCAGTGATACAAGCTATTGAAAATGTTAGCCCTGATGAATTAGATAAAAAATCAACTTCTAATACCCCCCTCAAAAAGCATTCTGATAAACTATTTACAAAAATTTTTACTAGTCTCAAATCAATCAAGCAAAAAAAACAAACGATAACAAATACGCTTCCAACAGTTTCCGAAGATGCTGTGGCTACTCCTTTGAAGTCACAAATAGCAAAACCATCTAAGTCCAAAACGAAAGTTCTCGCAAAAAAACCCAAAACAACAAGTGCGGCAAAAAAAGTTCCTGCAACCATGACTAACAGTAATGCTGGTTCGATGATGAGCAATCTGCTTTTTTTTGGACTCAACTTACTGATAACGTTACTGTTACTAGGTGGGTTAGTATTTATTGTTGTTGGAATCGGCGTTTATAACAATGCTGTTTTTTCAGAAGATACACAACTTGAAATAACCAACTTAATCCCATATCCAGCCGGCATTGTAGACTCTGAAGTATTAACTATTGCGGAATTCAGAGCAGAGGCAGCGGCATTGAATCGATTTTATGCCGTCCAAACAGACTCTGGACTTTTTACAACATATCCAGTTGATGGGAATGTTCAAGATATTGTGTGGGAGCGTTTTATACAAAATACGTTAATGCAAACAATTGCAGCTAAGTACGATATCAGTATCAGCAATCAAGATGTACAAGCATTGCTTGACGAAGTGATTGTTGAGGCTGGTAGCGAAGATAATGTAGCAAAACAAATAGCTTTTTTGTACGGATGGGATATTGAAACTTTTGCCGAAAAAGTAATTCGGCCATTTCTTTTACGGGAGGCGTTGGCATCACAATTATTTCGAAATGATGATTTGAGAGAATCAAAACAAAATGAAGCAGAGCAACTCA
>JAUIEQ010000003.1 GCA_030429785.1 bacterium | reverse complement strand
TGGTTTGCAGCCGATGTTTGTACTTGCGTTTGCGTATTTTTTGTTACCAGAAAGACTGATGGTTCAGCAATATATTGGCGTAGGGTTGATTATTATCGGCTCAATAGCAATTGCGCTTGAGGTTGGCAAGCGTCACTGGTGGCAACGAAAGCGGCATATTTTTACAGAAAGTTTTTCACTGGTAGTGGCATCAAGTATATTGTTTGGATTGTCTTACGTGCTGCTTGATTTGACATACACACAACAGGGATTTGTTTCAGGATTTGTGTGGTCACGAATTGGAACGTTTTTGTTCGTTGGAGTATTGGCAATTCTGCCTGGTAATTGGAACATCATTCTCAAAAGTACCAAGCAATCTGGTCCAAAGGCCAAGGGATGGTTTTTGTTTGGACAAATCGCTGGCGCAGCTAGTTTTGTGCTGGTGGCGTATGCAATTGCGATTGGACCAGTTGCAGTGATTAATGCATTGCAAGGTATTCAGTATGCATTTTTATTCGTGTTGGTTGTGGTGTTGGGACGCAAGCATAAGAAGTTACTTGATGAGCCGCTGAGTACTCGTATTGTTGTCCAAAAAACAATAGCCATCGCGATTATTATGGCTGGTTTAGCATTAATTCTATAAGCATGTCTCGCTTTGATGTTGTGCTCAAAGTTCCGCTCCTGCGCAGTATTGCAACTGCGTTGTTGGTTCGACGTGCTCAGCATATCGTGAATGGTATTCGTTCGCATATACTGCCAGGAGAGCATGTGCTTGATATTGGAGCTGGCTCATGCCATGTAGCTGAGCTAGTAGCTCAATATGGTTGTGAGGTCACGGCTGTTGACGTAGTTGATCAAAGCTTTGTGTCTGAATACAAGCCCATGCTATATGACGGTATTCGGTTGCCGTTTGATGATAATTCGTTTGATGTTGCGTTGTTGATTACGGTATTGCATCATATAAAAGATCCTGTAGCTGTTCTTGCTGAAGCGCAGCGCGTGTGTAGGCGATTGGTTATTATTGAGGAAGATATTTATGACACAGCTTGGCGCAAGTATGTTACTTTTTTGTTTGATAGTGCGTATAATTTTGAGTGGATCGGACACCCGCACACCAACAAGACAGACAAAGAATGGCGGCGGGTTTTTGATCAACTTGGTTTGAGCGTTGGTGATGCTCACTATTTTTCTTCGCATGCAGTGATTCAGCATGCTCGTTATTTTTTAACTGTTTAGCCTATGTTTGATGTTGCGTTTTATCTTTTTGGTTTGTGCATATTACTTGCGTATCTAGAGGTGCAAATCGAAGGACCGCATGGATGGGCAGAGCGACTGCCAACCTGGCGGCCACAATCACATGCATGGTATGCGCGGCTGTACACGCGTTTGATGGGGCAAAAGCAATTGACTGGCTATCATATTGGTATGTTTTTGTTGGTGTTGTTTGGTTTGCATTTTCATTAGCATATGAACTGCAAATAGCAGCGTTGTTTTTTTTGGTTGCTGTTGTATGGGATTTTTTGTGGTTTGTTTTGAACCCAGCGTTTGGCTGGCAATCATTCAAGCCAGTTCATGTGGCTTGGCACAAACATTGGCTCGGGCCATGGCCAGTAGATTACTATTGGGGAATTGCGCTGTATATGGTTTTGTTTTGTTGGTCGTATGGCCCTAATTGGATGATTGGCTTTTGGCAGGCATTGATATTACTTGTGTATATGTGTGCTGGTACAGTGCTGATTACGGTTGCAAGGAATATTGTTGATTTGTTTAAACGATGAAACGCACTACATCTATAAAGTACTGGAAAAGAGCAAGTCTGTGGTTTCTGCCAATCATAATACTGCTGGTTGTATTGCCATTTGTCTTTAAAGATTTTGAAAGTGAAGACGGATCTCTTGAATTTGGATATACATTTTCAACAAAGTACGCTGAGGAGTTAGGGCTTGATTGGGCTGCTGTGTATATAGCAGCATTGAATGATTTTAGTCCAAAATATATACGCATACCAGCATACTGGGATCGGGTAGAGCCGATAAACAACATATATGATTGGTCTGAGCTTGACTTTATGCTTGATGAAGCTTTGAACAATGATACTAAGGTATTGTTGGCGATTGGGAGAAGGTTGCCACGGTGGCCTGAATGCCATGACCCGCACTGGTTGCCTGGTGTTGCAGATGAGGTTTTTGAGCGAGAGTTATTTGAATATGTTGAAACAGCAGTGCTTCGGTATCGTGATCATCCGGCTGTTGTTGCATGGCAAGTTGAGAACGAACCTTTTTTAGCCGTATTTGGTGAGTGTCCTCCACTTGACCAAGTGTTATTGCAGCAAGAAATAGCTTTAGTGAGAGATTTGGATGAGCGCGACATTGTTGTGACTGAAAGCGGGGAGTTATCTTCTTGGTTTGATGGAGGGGCGCTTGCAGATGTAGTTGGTGTTTCTATGTATAAGGTAACGTGGAATGCTATTTTGGGTTACTTTTATTACCCAATTCCTCCAGCGTTTTATTATTATAAGACCAAGGCTATTGAAAAATACGCACCTGCGCGAACAGTGATCAGTACTGAGTTGCAGGTTGAGCCATGGACCCCAGAACCGATTGCAACTACACCACTTCGTGAACAGTTTCGATCTATGGATTTGGATCAGGTGAAATCAAATATAGCATTTGCTCGTAAAACTGGTTTTTCTCAAGTGTTGATATGGGGAATTGAGTGGTGGTATTGGTTGAAGGTTGAGCACAACAATGCTACATTTTGGGAGTACGGCAAAACAATCTTTAATTAACTAACTATGGTAGTAGACTGTATATTTTGTTCGATTGTAACAGGTAGTGCGCCTGCGCATATTGTTTGGGAAGATGCTACTCATGTTGCTTTTTTGAGCATTTTTCCAAATACAGATGGACTGACAGTTGTTATTCCCAAGCAACATTACGGTAGTTATGTTTTTGATGCGCCTGAGGGAGTGGTGGTTGAGTTATTATCCGCAGCACGTATAGTTGCACAGAAGATAGATAAAGCGTTTCCTGATGTTGGTAGAACGGGCGTAGTATTTGAAGGTTTTGGTGTGAATCATCTTCATGTGAAGCTTTATCCTTTGCATGGCACCGAAGCATCTGAATGGAAGCCAAGAGTTGCTACAAGTGCTGAATACATATTGGAGTACCCGGGATATATCACAACGCAAGAAGGTCCTCGAGCTCAAGATGATGTGTTGAAAACAATAGCAGCGAAAATAAAAAATACCTAGTATATGCCAAAGAAACGAGCAACAATCATTGACTTGATTGATACGTACTATCGTGGAGATGCTCATATCCACTCATCTCATCATAATACAATTAATTGGCAGCGTTGGAAAAAAGAGTTTGATGAACAAGCAATGGTTGCGCTGTATCGTCAGCTTAACTTTGAGTTCATGGTGTTGGTTTCTCATAGCTCAAACCCGGAAAAGCCACGTGTGCAACCTGTTGATTCAGCGGTCTGTGCTTTTTTGACAGATATGTACAAGTATATTCATGCGGTGATGCCTGCGGACATATGTAACGTTTTGGTAGGGGTTGAGGCAAATATTATGTATGACCCTAAGGGTCAATTGCTGATTGATGTTCCTGATACAATCATGGCAAAACTTGATATTGTACTTGCATCTCGTCATACAATGAACCAGCCGTTTGCAAGTAAGGATGGTATTGATTTTGAGAAGGACCCAACTGAGATTAAACAATCTTTGCTTATGGCTATTGCCAATAAGCACGTTCGTATTATTGGTCATCCAGATCGTTATTCTCGCGTTAAGAGTTCTTCAGGTAAGTATTGGAAAGCTTATTGGAGTATATGGCCTGATATACTTCGTGCAATGAAACAACACAATGTTGCTTTTGAGCTTAATATTTCCTCACCACCTTCGACACGACTGATGCAGTTGGTGTTAGCATCTACTGTAAAGATATTTATATCATCTGATGCGCATTATAGACATACGTTTGCAGCTTTAATTGCTTTGCGAAAATTCGGATCAGAAATAGTCGCAGGCAGCACCTTTGCTCAGACAAAAAAAGTACTTGCAGCCTCTTTTGATACATGGAAAATAGATCGTCGGCTGTCAGAGAAAACATGGCAAGATTCTCAAGCTATGTTGCTGCAGCTAGTGTATTGGGTTCAGTATTTACAAAAACATGATGTTCCAAAAGCTCGCGTGGTTAACTCGAGTTATGAGAATATGAAACAATTTATTGCTCGGGCTACCTAGATTGCTCGATTTTTTTGCATGCAAAATACTAGGTCACATGCTATAGTATATACACAGAGAACTAATTTGTTGTTTTATGAATATTACTTTTTGGGGTGCGGCACAGGAGGTGACTGGGTCTAAGCATTTGATTTCAGTCAATGGCAAGAATGTTTTGCTTGATGCGGGTTTTTTTCAAGGACATAGAGCAGAAGCAGAGGAAAAAAATAGAAATTTGCCATTTTTAGGATCTGAAATTGATGCGATTGTGTTGTCGCATGCACATATGGATCATTGTGGATCAATTCCAACATTATACAAAACAGGCTTTCGTGGGAAAATATATGCTACTCCAGCAACATGTGACGTTGCTCAGATTATGCTTGAGGATTCAGCAGATATTCAGATGTCTGACGCATCATATATTAATCGGTACAAAAAACCAAGCGAATATATTGAGCCGCTTTATGCGCAGGCTGATGTCGCGGCAGTAATGCATCATTTTGAAGCAAAGCGTTTGCGCGAGGGTTTTGAGCCAGTTCCTGGAATGAGAGTTGAGTTTATGGAAGCTGGTCATATTCTAGGCTCTGCTCAAGTACACATAACACTTACTGAAGGTGAGCGAACAGTACGACTTGGATTTACTGGTGATTTGGGGAGAAAAGGTTTGCCGATTTTAAGAGATCCAGAGTTTTTTGACTCACTTGATTACCTTGTCAGTGAAAGTACATACGGCAATCGATTTCATGAGTCAACTGATGATCTTGAAGAAAAGTTGCAAAAAGTTATATTGGAGACGTTGGAGCGAAAGGGTAAAATTATAGCACCTGCATTTGCATTGGGTCGAACCCAGTCGTTGATTTATTTATTACACAAGCTCACTGATCAAAAAAACATTCCTCGCATTCCTATTTTTATTGATTCGCCAATGGCTACTGAGGTTACAGAAGTATTTTCAAAACACAAAGAGCTGTATGACGATGAGCTAATTGCTTTTTTGGGAAATGATGATGATCCAATGAGTTTTCGAAATCTGCATTTTACTCAATCAGCCGAGGATTCAAAATCACTCAATCATCGCGAAGGCCCATTTATTGTTATTTCAACCTCAGGAATGTGTGAAGTTGGTCGGATTCGGCATCATCTCAAAAATAGTGTTGAGCAGCCCAATAATACTATTTTGGTAACAGGCTTTATGGCTGAGCATACGCTTGGTCGGCGTATTGTTGAGCGCCAATCTAAGATTAAGTTGTTTGATACAATGTACCCACTTCGAGCTCGAGTGGCAGTTATGGACGCACTCTCTGCTCATGCAGGGCAGCCTGAGTTGTTGGCGCATATCAAGCCTATTACAGGATTGCGGAATATTTTTTTGGTTCACGGTGAACCTGATGCGCAACGCGTGATGATGGAAAAAATTAAATCATTTAATCAGTCGGCTGCAATTCATAATCCGGCATTTGGTCAATCGTTTGAGTTATAATAGCTTCGTGGTATACTTGTAGTGTATAAACCTATGCAACAGTACGGTGCAACTGAAAAAATAATCGTAGTCGCAACAATTGCATTAATTGGCTTAGTGGTTGCTTTTTTTGTCATACGAAAGCCAGCGGAAGTAATGGTTGTTGATTTCAAAGAACAAGCATCAAGCCAGGAAGGTAGTGATGTTGTTTCTCAATTACCCAAAACCAACTCAGAATTTGTAGGCGAGGAAATGAACGCTGCGTATCAAGAGCGTGTAAATCAGTTATTGCGACAGTATAATCCTGAATCCATTAATTACGAAGCAGCTGCAATTGCGTATCCTGCAATTGAAGCAGATTTGCTAGCACTCGAAGTGCCCCCTCTCTATCAGGAACTTCATCTTGCATTAGTGCTTAATTTCGAGCGAATGATATCGCTCCAAACAGCTGTTATTGAAGGCGATCCAGCAGCACGTGCAGAGCTTGCTGCTATTCAGCAAACAATTGCAGCCCTTCCAGCAACGTACCCATGGCTCGAACTCTAACGCGCAGAAAAATAGCACTCCTCACTCAACGCAGTATTCCAGTATTGCCGTATGCTTATTGTTGTATTTTTTTGGTAGGTTTATATACGGTCTACGAAAGTCCAAGTCTTATATGGTATGTACTGAGTGGGCTGATTGGGTCATTGTTTATAGTATGGTTGCTGGTAGTAAAGTATAAAAACATTACCTTTGAACAAGTGATTGTTTTTTTGGCGCCGCTTTTTTTCGCGCTGAGCGGTTATGGTTTTTTTGTTTTAGCTGATACAATTTTGTTGCAAGCAGTTGTTAGTATTTTTGTGGTCGCAGGGTTACTGGTAATTTTGAGGTCGCTATATTTTTATCATCATAAGTCAAAAAAGTATCAACCTTTTTCATTGCAAACTCAATCACAGTATTTAAATACTGTAACAGTTTTTTTTGCGACGTCAGTTTTGTATTCACTTGAAACATTCTTAAGCATTTCTCAGTTACTTACCGCAAGTATTTTTTTTGTGATGTTGATAGGTATGTATTGGCAGTTAATGTATTTACAGAATTTAAAAAAATCTGAACAAATATATATAGTACTTTTTGTCTGTCTGTTAACTCAGTACTTTGTAGCAATTGGATTTTTACCGTTTTTGGTATATGTCAAAGGATTTGTGTACGTAATTGGATTTTATGTGTTTCATGAACTGTATATGACAAGCGTTCGAGGGCTGTGGAAACGAGACGAGGTTATGCGAATGGTAGGTATAGCTTTGGGAATTATAGGGGTTGTGTTGATAACAACAAAGTGGTTTTAGAGTTATGGATAGTGTATACTATATCTGTATTACTATAAATTGGAAAATGTTATGTCAAAGAAAAAAGTGAAGAATACTAAAGAAAAGCGTGCTGAAAAAGCAGAAGCGCAAGTTCGTGAGCAAGAAGAAACCATTGATGAATTTGTTGATGATATATATGAAGAAGAGGGTGAATTGGTTCAGCCGATCCGGTATGGGTATACAAGCCGATTTATGTCTATGCTCGCAGTGTTGATCGTTGCTTTTTTGGCTGGTATTGTTGGTGAGCTTGCGATCAATAACTATATGTACTACAAAGGATATGACTTGACGCGATTATGGCAACCAGAAGTTGAGCCTTCAGATGAGCAACAAATTATTATTTTCAATAAAGACGAAGCTCAAGAACTGCAGCATGATACCAAGATTTTGCTTGAGGCAACACAACAATCAGTTGTTGGTATATACCAGAAACGAGGAGGGTCTGCATTGGTCGACCAGTTGTATCAACCAGATGATAAGATCGGAAATGCGCTTGTTATGACCAGCGATGGTTGGTTGGTAACAACTACAACCGGAATGCCGACTGAGCCTGGTTTGGAATTAATTATTATTGGTCCTGACAATGAGCAATGGCAAGTTGAAAAAATTATGCTTGATGATGTTTCTGATGTTGTGTTCTTAAAAATTGACGCACAAAATTTAAAGGTAACCAAGTTTGCTGATACAGGTATGTCGTATCCTGGTTTGCAAGTGATGGCGGTAGGTAAAATACTCACTCGCGACACAGTGCAGTCTGTACGTACCTCGCTACTAGAAACGCAGTACCGCTATATCCGCGGGTTTGCGGATCAGTTTGATTCAACTGAAACATACACAACCTATGCTCGGCTTAATGAATACTTGCCTAGTTACTTTGCAGGAAGTCCTGTTATTGATTTTGAGGGAGGTATCGTAGGTTTGTATTATGGCGCTGAGAATGAAGCAACTGTTATCCCAGCCAGTCATTTTATAGACAGTTTTAATCAGTTGCTCAAGACTCAGAAAATCGAGTACCCGTTTGTTGGTTTGAGGTATATCAGCTTAGCAAGTACAGTGGGTGTTCCTGAGCAAATGGGTGAAGGTTTGGATCGTGGTGCGCTTATTTTTGGCGATGATGTCCACGCAGTTACGGCAGTAGCAGCAGAATCTCCAGCTCAAGAAGCTGGCTTGCAGCTTGGTGATATTGTTTTGAAAGTCAATGATGATCCTGTTGATGCTCGACATACGCTCACTGAGCTGTTATTTGAGTACGCAATAGGTGATGTTGTAACACTTCAAATTCAAAATGGAGGAGAAGTTCGTCAAGTTGAGCTCGCATTAGTAGCGCCACTTGAAGAAGAGGGTATCTAGCAAGACGTTGCTGCTCGTTGATTAGTTTTGACACAATATACTATTGTGGTACAATTTTTACATTACAAAATATGATCATACGATTATTCGCAATTCAGGCAGTAAGTACACCAGTCTTCGTAACAGTGGTGGGCTTGTGTAGTATTTGGTTTGCGGTGAGCTTATGATGTGATATTGTTGTATATTTGTTAAATAAGCCGCCAATTAGTCTGGCGGTTTTTGTTTTTTTAAACTTTTTGCTGGTTATGCTATTGTAGTGTGATTTTTCAGACTATAGTAAAATGACAAGCACGTTCGTTAATCTATAACATTCTATCAGTTTAAGTATATGAAAAAAGTATTGATAACAAGTATAGCTTACCCTCATCCACCTGATGTAGTGGATGGTTTACGTCCGTTTATGTATGGCAAGCTTGCACGTAGAAACATTACTCCATTAATTGCATCAGCCTATATGAATCCAGCATCAATAGATGAGTTGTATAATATGGCTGACGGGGTTATTTTTTCAGGAGGGGCTGACCTTGATCCTGGCTTGTACCATCAACGACCTCGTGAAACAACAAGCAACACTGAGCCAAAGCGAGATAAGCTTGAGTGGGATATTGTTCAACGAGTTTTTGCAGACAAAAAACCTTGTATAGGGATTTGTCGAGGTATGCAGCTCTTGAATGTGTGTGCAGGAGGTACATTGCATCAGGTGTTGGGTGAGGTGCATCCAACCGAAAATCATGGTGGTGGTACTCATGAAAATAAACCAAAAGAACTGATTGATTTTGATATAGTTGTTTCGCCTGATACACAACTATATAACTTATTGGGTTGTGGTATGGTTACAGTTGTCTGCAACCACCATCAATGTATTGATGCGCTCGGTGATGGATTTATCGCAAGCGCACATTCTCCGGCTGGTGTAGTTGAGGTTATCGAGCATGTTGACGCTGACTTTTTTTGTTTTGGTATTCAGTCACACCCAGAAGTGGTTCTTGAAAGTGGCATGAGTAATGTTTTTGATGCGTTTGCTCAAGCGCTATAACCGAGTAAAATAAAGCCCGCTGTGTTCTAGCGGGTTTTTTGTTATTTGACAATGCTGACATAGACCGTTGTTTCGATTTTACCTAGGTAATTCAGAATAAGTCTTTTTCCTGAGTCAGTATCAAGGAATATGCTTCCACAAGAGTTTGTTGTTAAAATATAGTTGCCAATATTCAACCGATTGGTAACTTCTTTATGGTTGTTGATATTTCCATCTAACAACGCAACGATAAAAACGGGTTTCATAGTCGCTCCTGAGTTGTGAATGAACAAAAAAATTCGTCCGAAGACGAAGCGTGAATGTATATATGCTACAATACACTCCGTCAATAACGGGTAGTTTGGGTGGTTATTGTGGTAATTTGATTATACATATTATAAAAATTGTTGTTCGTCAGCAATTCTGAGTGATTCTTCAGCTGTTTCTTTGATCAGTACTGGATGCTCATTTTCTAGAATTTGAAAAAATCTAATCGGCTTACCCATTTGACGGCACATGTTAATTTCCATTCGAACGCCTTCGGTGATAGGTCCAAATACCCATTGTTCGTCGCATCGGTTAATAATGTTGTTGATGCTTTCGGCAATATCATGGCGTGGTACTAGTTCATACAAAAAGTAACCAAAGTTCGTGAACGAATTAATCGGGACGCATTCTTTATCAATTACGTATTTGCAAATGAGTAACGATGCGTGCATAAAATGTCGAGAATGTGAACAAAAAATTAGCTTTTTCCCTAAATCCCAGCCATTATATTGACCATATAAGCGGTTTTTTTGACGAAAGTCAGCTATCATATCAGCATGATCAAATGCTAATTCTGGCAATGCGTCAAGGTCGTACCAGTCAATATCTCTTGTTTCGCTTGAGTTTTTGAGCTGACCACTTACAATGCTTAGTGAATAAGACAGGCTGACAATATGACGACGCGGGTCTCGTTGCGGTTTGCTGTAAGAGCCAATGAGTTGATTAACTTCTGTTTTAAGTCCTGTTTCTTCCCAAACTTCTCGAACAACAGCTTTCTCACATGTTTCTCCATAGTCGACAAAACCCCCAGGCAATGCATATGAATCAAAAAATGGTTCATCTTGCTTGCTTCGTTTGATAAGTAGAATTTTGCTATTATTGTGTACTATCCCATCTACTGTCAGAGATGGTATTTTGTACTGTCCGCATGTGTCACATGGGTAGTGCATAAGTAGTGTAATTTATGGCGTAAAAAAATCCCCATGAAACGCGAGGGGAGTGTAGATATGCATTGAAATAACTCACCTGCGCTAGGAGATGTTCGTCGTGGTCAAGATTGTGGTAAATACATATTTCATGTGCATTTATTGTATCAGTCTATGCTAGCATGTCAACTGTATTGTAGTAATGCTTCATCAGACGAGCTGACAGTTTGGTTGCGGAGGGTTTGTTGTGTGTATAGAATTAAGCTTGTTTGAACCTCAGTTGACTTGGGTCAGGAGTGCCAAGCAGGCTGTGTTGGATGATGTATGGTTCACCGTATTCAACACCAATCATGTAGCCATATTGCTTGCTGCGCGCAGTTATATACTCAGTGAATGATCCAGTGTTCAGTGGTGTTGTTATGTCAGTTGATTTTGCGTGTGTAAACTGAGACGTGTACGCTTGGATGCTTTGTTTTTTTGTAGAAAACTCTGAACTTATATCCACCACAAAGCTCGGATCAAATGTCCCATGAAGCATGTAGTATAGTATTTGCGTTACTTTGTGTGGTTGAGATTGAGGTAGGTATTTTGACATACCACTCAAAAATACCGCACGTTGCACCAATGCACTCGTTGCGACATGGTCAGGATGTCTGTCGTTCCAGTAGGGAGCTAGTATGTATTGCGGTTTGTATTTTCGAATAAGATTGACAAGGTAGTCCAACTCTTTATCAGTTGTTCCAACTTTTCCGTCTGGCAATTGAGCATTTTCCCGAAATGCAGCACCAAGTATTTTCATGCTTTGGGAGCTCTCAGTCAGTCGCGATTCGGGAACGCCGTTGCTTGATAGTTCTGCTTGCGTAAGATCGAGTATCCCAACTAATTTTTGTTGAGCAACCCATTTAGCAATTAACCCACCAGCACCTACTTCAATATCGTCTGCATGGGCGCCGATCGCCAGGGCAAATATAGTATGAATAGTATTTGTCATATCAATAATCAATAATAAAAAAAACTCCCATATAATTTGAGGGAGTGACTTGTCGTTACAATACTGTTCTGTTTCAGCAGCAACTACACTGCTCATGAGTATTTTGATCACAGCCACAATCATCAGGACAGCAAGATTCTGAAGTATTTGTCTTTTGATTGTGTAGTTGAATGATGTTCATGTGTTATATGTTGATTTGATAATATCATGTATTGGCACCCTGTCAACTATTTTTTTGCAAGGTGATCTGATGAAGGAGAGAATTTTTTGTTGGATATTTTCCAGTTAGTCACATACTGCCCGATCCCATTATTGGCGAGTTGATTTTTTCGGCGAGTTGATTTTTGTGACCACTTTACAAGTGATTCAAAGTTTATTTTGTATCTACCACGGACAACGATGTATGTAACTTTTTGAGCAGTAATTGCTTTTCGGATCGTTTTTTCAGAAACACCAAATAATCTAGCTGCTTCTGAAACCGAAACTCTAACTATTGATTTAGTCATATAATACATTAAATAGTTCTAGAAAAACGTGGAACTTACTAATAAATAGTAGCAAATTAAGGTTTTTTAGTAAAGGCTTGTTTTTTAAGCGTTTTGCAATGGTTTTACTCTGGACAAATATCTTATTTTTTGTTATTATAGCCAATAGTTGTGCTATAAAAAACTTATATCTGTATTGGATAATATGCCTATGCGAGCGGTTTGTAACTAGTTTTTTTCAGCATATCTGCTTATTTGATGTAACACTTTATAACCTTTGTCGTCTGCTTATATGAAGGCGCATATTACATTCTCAGATTCAATTTTGGTAGAAAGAGCTCAGACAGGCGATGCTGACGCATATGGTGTTTTGTATCGTCGATATGTGGGTAAGATATATCGTTTTATTTTTTTTAGAATAAAAGATTCAGAAGCAGTTGATGATTTGACTAATGATGTGTTCCTGAAATTCTGGAAACTCATACAATCTGGAGCGACAGTGCAACACGTTAAGGCGTACTTATATAAGATTGCTCGGAATAGTGTTATTGATTATTATCGAACCAGACGAGAACATGTGGAGTTGCAAGAAGCTCATAATATAGTAGATGATGGGCAGGATGTGATGGGAGACGTGATGATGAATGACGATATACGTCAATTACTTCAAAAAATTGAATCACTTGCACATGATCATAAAGAATTATTGTTGCTCCGATATGTGGAGGATTTATCAATTGCTGAAATTTCAAAAATAGTAGGCAAGTCAAAAGGTGCGGTTCGTGTAGCAATACATCGCGCGACTGCAAAACTAAAAACAGTATATACGAGTGAGTAACCTATTTAAGAATGGCAAACAACATCACACAACTTAAAAAGCTTCGTAAGCTACAACCAAGTACTGACTGGAAACAACAACAGTGGGATGATTTTGTTACTCAAATTTCTGATACGACTGAGCATAGCTCTGCGACTTGGAATATTGCAAGTTCATTATTTCATCATTTTGCTGCAGCTCGATATGTGGTAAATGTAGCTATGGTTATTTTTATTTTTGTGTTTAGCTCATGGGCAACACTAGCAGCACAAGAAACGACTCGTGGTGATGTGTTGTATCCACTGAAGGCAAGTGTTGAAAAATTGTCTTTAGCTGTTACGTTTGACGAAAGTAGCAAAGCTCAAAAACAAACAGAGTTTGCAGGTAAGCGAGTTCAGGAAATTAAAACATTGGCAGTTCGGTCATCAGTTAAAAATATTCAAGATAATAAGATTAGTGAAACAGTCCAGGACTTGCAAACAAATGTTAAGCAAGCACAGAACAGTTTGAAACAAGTCCAGTCAAATAATTCACAAAACAGAGTAGCGGTAGCGCGGTTGCTGGATGAGACGACTGCAGAGCTTGGTCAGGATTTGATTAAGGCAACAGAAAAATTACCTGCAGCGGTGCGCTTGAGTCTTAGTGCTGATATTGAAGCAGCAGAGGCTGCTATTGAAGATACACGACATCAGGCATTGACGGTTATTATTACAGAGGGTTTGGCTGATAATCAGGTGAGTGAAGAAGATATTATTTTGCGACTTGATAATCAAATCCAAGCGGTTGTCGATGCTATTGATGTTTTGAGTATTGATGAATGGGATGAGTCTATTGAATTTTTGGTAGCTGAGATGATTGAGGAAACAAATGATGATGTTGCTGCTGCATTTATTGATCCGCGAGATAGTGTTGCAGAAAAACGAATGTATGTTGAAGATGCATTGCTGGTTATCCAGGAACAAGTTGTTCAAAAAGATTATGTTGGAGCATTGGGTGGTATTCAGTCATTACAACAAGAAGTTGGTGTGATTGAAAAATTGATGCAGCAAGGTATTGTCAAAGGCGAGGCAGAAGAGGTTGTTGCCGATGAAGAGGTGTTGGATGGTGTTGCTGATGAAGACGCTTCCTCAAGTGAGCAATTAAAAGATGGGCGTCATGATGTGCTAGATTTTGACACAGTGACTGAGCAGGAAAATGGCGGCGAGACTACAGTAGAGTTTATTGAACCGTTGTCTCCATCAACGGATGAAATAATTAAAAATTAAATATACCCGACGTCTTTTGAGTTCTGTTTGTTTGTAGGTCAGTGTATATGTATATACTTTATATGTATATGGTGACCTGCGAATCAAGCAGGAGCGTGCAAGCTATTTGTGTGTTCCTGATTATAGGGAAATCGCAGGGGTTTGCTAGCAAGTCACGTTCCAAACATGTTGGAACAATGACACGCCTCACAAGGCACAACAACAGCGATGTATCGGTAGTAGCCTTCATATGGGTCTTTGTACTGCAAAGGTCGATCATGTGACACAAGTTGCTATGGCTACCTCTCCTGTTGGCTGCGTATTATGTTTTGTACACCCGTGCAAAACAAAAAGGATAACGGGTTATACGCAGTTCCCCTAACATATTTAAAAAAGGTAGTTTATGGAAAAAGCATTTAAAAAGATCGCAGTATCAGCTTTGACATTTGTCATGGCGACTGCTCTTGCTTTCAACGGCTTCGTTGCTTTGCCAGCTGAAGCTGCTGTCGGTGACTTAGTAAAGTCAAATGACGGCTCATCATCAACAGTGTACATTGTTGCTGCTGATGGTGTCACCATTCTTCCATTCACTCACGAACGAGCATACCTCTCTTGGGGTTACTCAAACGACATGGGAATGACCCCTGATTTTTCAGGTGTTATGAACATGAGTCTAGCTAGTTATACAGTTGGACCATATGTTGAGTTCCGAAGCGGTACATTGCTCCGAAGTTTGACTGAACCAGATGTATTTTACATTGAAGGTGACGTAAAGCGTCCAATCTTTGATGAAACTACATTCTTGGCACTTGGTCTTGAGTGGGATGATGTAGAATGGACAACCCAAGATTTCTTGGACGACTATACAGTCGGAGATATGATCAACGACACTGGATTCCACGTTGATGGTCAAATTGTCAAGTACGCTAATGATCCAGCATTGTACTTGTTAGATAACGGTCAAAAGCGAGCGTTCCAATCAGAAGCAGCTTTTGAAGCTAATCGTTATTACTGGAACAACTTTGTTGTAATTCCAGATTCAGAAACCTACGCTAATGGCCCAATGATTACTGGTTTTGAAACCGCATTGAGTATTCCAAATGGTGTAGGTGACGCAGCGTCACAACCAGTTGCTGGTTCAGGTTTGACAGTTGGACTCGCAAGCGACAATCCAGCTTCAATGACTGTAGTGAAAAGTGCTGCACGCGTACCATTCTTGTCAGTTAATTTGACTGCTTCAAGTGATGGTGAAGTGAAAACAAAATTGGTTGTAGAACGTGAAGGTCTTTCAGCTAACTCTAACTTCTCTTCTATTGGTTTCTACTATGGATTGGAACGACTAGGTAACTTGAAGACATTGAACTCAAACAACCAAGTAACTTCTGACTGGATCACTATTCCTGCAGGTATGACCAAAAAAGTTTGGATCTCAGGTAACATGGCTGGTACAGTGAACGCAGCTGACGAAGCTTACTTGTCATTGGTAGACGTTGACACATCAGCTAATGTGTCAGGTTCATTGCCAATCAATGGTAACTCAATGACAATGAACAACACTATTACTTTGGCTTCACTTACTGTAGCTGAAGGAAGTAATGTTGGTTCATCTACTGAAGAAGTAGGTACTGAAGATTTTGAGTTCTTGAATTTGAAATTGACAGCACTTAATGAAGATACTTCTATTAAGTACATCAAATTCTACAATGTAGGTTCAGCTAGTTCTGACGACCTAGCTAATCCAGTATTGGTTGTAGATGGTTCAGAAATTGCACAAGGTAAATCTGATGGTAAATACATCATTTTTGACCTTTCAAGCAACCCATTTGATCTTGATAAGGGTGATAATGAAACATTCTCACTTCATGGTGATATCGTAGACGGATCAGGTCGAACATTTGACTTCGACGTTGAAAAAGCTACTGATATCGTAGCTATGGATAAAGAATATGGTTTCTACATTACTCCAGGCGGCGCTCTTGATGGCGGAAACGTTATTACAATTGCTGCTGGTAGCTTGAACATTTCAAAATCAAATGATGTTCCAGCTTCAGACATTATTGAAAACAAAACTGATGTTGAACTTGCTTCATTTAACTTCCAAGTACAAGGTGAAGCAGTAGACATCTCTCAAATGATTTACCGATTCGTTCATGGTGCTAGTACAGGTACTTCAACTGACATTACCAATGTAACGCTATATGATGCTGATGGAAAAGCTGTTACTTCAGCTCAAGACCCAAGTTCAGGACTTGTAACCTTTACTGATACAGTTACTGTTCCAGTAGGTGACAACGTTTACACACTTCGAGGTGATTTGAATTCAGACTTTGTATTGAATGACACAATTACAGTTGAAGCTAACTTGGTAACTGCAACAAACTGGGATGTAACTGGTACTGTTACTGGTGAAAGCATTGCAGAAACTCCAGCTTCAACTCGAGTTTCAGCTAACACGCAGACTATTAAGTCTGGTAGCCTTTCATTCAGCACTTCACTCAGCCCAGCTGCGCAAAGTGTTGTTAAAGGTACTGCTGCATGGCACTTCGCTGATTTGATTTTTGACGCAAGTGGTTCTGCAGAAGATGTTAAAGTAAATTCATTCAAAGTGAAGCACTACGCTAATGCTGGTGGTAAAACTATCAACGTTTCAAACATTCGTTTGAAAAAAGATGGTGCTTTCTTGAACATCAATGCTAAGAACGGAAGCAATAGCACAGCTAATGCTGACGAAACGTACACATTCAACCTAGGTAGCAGTTCATTCACTGTTGCTGAGGGTGAACAAGTGACTGTTGGTGTATACGGTGACCTTTCAGGTTCTGCTGTAACTTCAGCTACTCACAAGTTCGCTATGTCAACTACTACTTCTGACTTAGATGCAGAAGGTGTTGACACAGATCAATCTATCACTGCTCAAACTTCACAAAGTGCTCCAGGTCAAAACATGACTGTTGCTGCAGGTGGTACATTGACTACTTCACTTGACTTGTCTAACCCAATTGCGAAGCAATTCGTAGCTGGTACATCAGGTAACACATTGGCTGTCTTCAAGATGGTTGCAGGTGTTGAAGATGTAGAGCTTGATGAATTGTTGTTGACCGGTACCGGTGCAGCAGCTTCATCATCAGCCGCTGACATTTCAAAACTATGGTTGTGTGACAGTTCAAGTTGTTTTGCTTCAATCACTCCAACCTCAACAAATTCTTACTTTGCTGTAAATGACGGTGACTTCGTAGTTCCACTATCACAAACTTCAGGTAAGAAATTGCATGTAAAAGCTGACTTTGCGAACATTGGTACTGCGTTTGTTGGTAC
>JAUIEQ010000144.1 GCA_030429785.1 bacterium | reverse complement strand
GGCAAATTATAATTAATAACGTGTGTTAAATCATTCACATCAATACCACGAGCCGCCACATCAGTTGCGACCAACAAGTGCAGCTGCTTGCGTTTGAATTTTGCCATAATCTTGGTGCGGATAGTTTGTGAAACATCACCATGCAAGGCATCTGTTTCATACCCAGCTCGATTCAGCTTATCAGCAATCTCTTGGGTTTCGTGTCGCGTACGACAAAATACAATACCATATATATCTGGCGTTGAATCAATAATGCGTTGCAGTGCCTCAAATCGATCACGTGGATTAACCACATAATATTCATGCGTTACTGTATCTGCGCCGACATTTTCGGTGCCGATTTTTATTTCATGCGCATCACTCATGTATTGCTTCGCAATAGCACGAACACTTTTTGACATTGTTGCTGAGAACAATAGTGTCTGTCGACCTGTTGGTGTTTCAGACAAAATACTATCCAAGTCATCTTTGAATCCCATATCAAGCATTTCATCAGCTTCATCAAGAACCAACCATTTGATACCACCTAACTTCAAAACATTTCGTCGAATCAAATCATGCACACGCCCGGGCGTTCCAACCACAATACTAGTACCTCGTTTGAGAGCCTTGATCTGCAAACCAATAGACTCACCGCCATATACGGCTGTTACGGATACTTTTTTTGAATCTTTCGCAAAATCAGCAATGCCGTGTGAAATTTGCATACACAACTCACGTGTTGGACACAAAATAATTGCTTGCACGCCTGTGTTGTTTGTCTGTATTTTATGTACAACTGGCAAACTAAACGCAGCTGTCTTACCAGTACCCGTTTGCGCCAGCGCTATCAAGTCTTGTTCTGATTGTAGAATAAATGGAATCGCAGCTGCTTGAATTGGCGTTGGATTTGTAAAACCCATGTCGTCTAAGCTCTTCACAATATCAGCGTTGAGCCCTAAGTCTTTGAATGTAGTCATATATAGTTTGGTTAGTACCCACGCGCCCATATTTTGTGGCGTCCCTATGCCAAACTATACAGGATCCTAAATCGCCTTGATGTCAGCAATCGATTGAGTATTTTATTAGCCGCCAATAACAAATGGCTTGCTCATAACAAATTAAGCTTAACAATGACACAATTTTTTACAAAAGTCAAGCCTATTATATACTCATGAAAATCGCCCTCTAACTAGCCTATATCAGGTAGCTTTAGCAATGCTAGCTTTTCTGGTCGAGAGAGCTGTTTGATCCGCATTTCTTCTTTGAGCGCAGCTGAGCGATCTGCGCAAGCTTGCGTATACACCAGCTGCACCGGTCTTCGTGTGCGAGTGTACTTTGCTCCGTGCTGCGAACTATTATGCTCACGAACTCGACGCTCAACGTTACGTGCAATGCCGGTGTAGAGCGTACCATCACTACATTCAACTATGTATACAAAATACTCACTAGACAATGACATGCACTACAAAAAATACTTAGCTCGAACCAGTCGAATATAACTGTACGGATACCGCCCTTCAAAGTAATCATACACTGGCTTTAAGTACTCAGTGCCCAGCTCATCAAATGCGCCACGTATATCCTCATTTGCATCAATGTCAGGCAATAGCCGATCAAAATCTATTTCACGACCCTCAGCAACCAACTCTTCGACATGTTTGATAATTGTCGGTAGCGTAAACTCAAGTTTCTTGGCAATTGCTTGAACAGGAAATTCTTCTTGCAAAAGCGCAAATGTCTTATCTCGATTACTGGTTTTTTTTGATTGTTTTGGTTTGGTGGTGATTGTGCGAATAGGGTTTGCAATCAACTGATCATACTGATCCAACACTTCAGCTGACAATTCTTGAATAGTAGTATCAAACCCATGAATCCGTGGATGTGTTGTGAGCGCTACATCGTTCATCCCAACAAGCTTCAAACCCTCAAGACTTCTCACTCGTGATAGCGCGACATATCCCATACCAGGCTCAAACGCTTGTGACAAATCTATCTCAGCACTATCAAGACTAATGCCTTGGCTTTTGTGAACTGTAATTGCCCACGCAAGTCGTAGTGGAATTTGCGTAATGCTCGCAAGCTGCTTGCCATTATCTTCAATCACCCACTCCATTGGCTCTACCACCAACTCACGCCCAGCAAGTGTTTCAACAATTGGGTACCCGCCGGGCTGAAAATCGACGACTCGGCCACGTGTTCCATTAACAAACTTTTTTTCTGGATCATTCTTGATAAACATTACTTGCGCATCAACTTTCAGCTCAAGCATTTCTGATACTGGAGATGCCTTGAGCAAACTAGCAACAATTTTGCTGCTGCCCTTTTTTGTCAAGGAATATGTGCGACTATCTGTATCAAGCTTTGCCAGCTCAGCATTGTTGATACGGTCAACATCTGTATTGTGTGTGAACAACTTAGTGGGCTGTACAGGCGATGCTACCTGAGCTTGCAAACGACTACCAAGCGTTTCGATGCTGTGTTCGGTAATATCACTATTTCTAATTTCTTGCAAAATAGTCAACAGCGCATCATCTTCTGACTGACGGTATTGCTCCGTCAAATAACACATCTTCAAATCCATCTGCTCCCACACATGTGCATCCATTACCATCTGTCGCTCACCAGCACGACCAACAGGCGGCAATTGAAACATATCACCGCATAACACAACTTGCATACCACCAAATGGATCGTGATTATCGCGAAATAACCGAGCCAGTTGATCTACCATATCCAGTTGATGCGCGTGCAGCATTGATATTTCATCAATAATCAAAACCTCGGTAGTAACGTACCGACGATGCAATGATTCTCGTTGCGAAAGCTGATCAAGATCCCATTGATTCAACTGATCTTTGATGCCAATACCAGACCACGAATGAACCGTCACGCCGCCA
>JAUIEQ010000143.1 GCA_030429785.1 bacterium | reverse complement strand
GGCTCCAGTGCTTCTTTGAACACACGATTGCTGCCAAGGCAGTTGCGTTCAAAGAAGCACTGGAGCCTGCTTTTGCAGACTATTCAAAACAAATTATCAAAAACGCTAAAGTACTTGAAGCTGAATTCAAAGCTGCAGGACTCACACTCTGTCATGGTGGCACTGACAACCACCTGTTACTCATTGACGTTACACCTTTTGGCATTAGTGGCAAACAAGCGCAAGACGCTCTTGATGCGGCTGATATTACGTTGAATATGAATATGATTCCTGATGATCCTCGTAATCCACTTGATCCATCAGGCATCCGGCTTGGTACACCAGCCGTAACAACTCGCGGTATGACCGAGTCAGCAATGAAACAAATAGCCGAATACATTATTACTATTCTCAAGCAACCAACAGACTCAGTCATAGCAGACATTCGAGAACACGTGCACGCACTCACCAAGCAGTTTCCATTATAAAACGCCTGCAGGTTAGTCAAGCAGACGCTACTGTACATCACTATAAGACATACACACCTCTCAGTTAATGAACAATATGAAAAAGCTGCTGCTGAAATGCCTGCCACAATCTATCTGCTGCTGCGAATTGTAGTTGCAAATAACTTGGTACGGTTTTGGTATGAAAAAAAATTGCAAAATACTCAAGCATGCAACTACTCAGCATATCTATTTGCTCAAGCGTTGATTGCTGCGGCGATGTACGTTGCAGAGCTACAAGTAGCTCAAGTCGATGTTGGCAACGACCAAGTATCGTCAATGCTCGATCATACTGCACAACTGAAAAATAACACATACTGTCCTCCTGTAGTATATATACTGTACGGTATTATTGACTGTATTGTAATGAGCATCTATAGTGTAATCGTTTCCTAAAATAACTTTTATGTCAAACATTCTCGACGGAAAAAAAATTGCCAACGACATCAAGCACGACTTGCGTGAACAAGTAGTCTTGCAATCACTTACTCCAGCACTTGCTATTATTCTAGTCGGCAATGACGCTGCATCTGAGCTCTATATCAAACTCAAAATCAAAGCATGCCGACAAATTGGTATTGAAGTGCACGAATACCGATTACCAGCTCATGCAACTCAAACAGAACTACTCCAGACTATATCGTTTCTCAACCAAGATACTGCAATTGATGCCATCTTATTACAACTCCCACTCCCTACACAGCTTGACGCTAACGAAGCAATCCAAGCAATACATCCAGACAAGGATGCTGATGGGTTTCATCCTGCAAATATTGCTAAATTGTCGAACAATGCAACTGATCTACGACCTGCTCCAGCCGAAGCGGTTATTCGGCTCATACAAGCAACTGAAACTGATCTGCAAGGTTTGCAAGCTGTTGTGATTGCGAATACAGATATTTTTTTCCAACCAATTAGCATACTACTTGGACAACATGGCGTTACGGTAGACTATATTCACCCAACTGATGCTGATGCAATTGCAGCACAAGCACCCAATGCAGACATCGTCATAGTCGCCATTGGCAAACCTCATTTCATAACAACAAAACATGTCAAAGCAGACGCTGTGGTCATTGACGTCGGAACCAACCGTGTCGACAATACTGTTGTTGGTGATGTTGATTTTGAAACAGTCAAGCATACTGCCCGGGCGATAACACCAGTTCCTGGAGGTGTGGGACCAGTAACGATTGCTTGTCTTTTAGAAAATGTTATCGTTCTTCACCAAAACCATCAAAAAAAGCGTTCCTAAGTAACGCTTTTTATAGATACAAGAATTATCCACTATTCATCATAGGAATAAAAAAATGCATGAACTGCTGTAGATACTTAGCAACCAAAAAACCATACACACTCATTTGCATCGCACTAAATCAATGACTGCTGATGCGCGCTGCTTTTGCCATTTAATTTTGCTCGAAAAATCCTAGACCGCTCAAAAACTTTCTCTTTTTGATCACTGTGAGAAAATGCAGATAGCTTTGCTTCATCCATAGTACGAATGTCTAACGTTGTTTCATATCGACTCGTTACTGCTTGTGCTCCGGTACCGAGGGTTTGGATATACTCAACAGCTACCTGACGATGTTCTTTGATAGCTTGCTCAAGCACCTCATCAACCAACATCCCCTCGGCCCACGTAATTGGAATTTTGGTTGGCTGACCTGATTCCATATACCAAATGTATCCATGTGTTTTGCCATACTCATACACATCACGCGTCACTTTCACATCATCAATACAATATGACTCAAGTTTATCCCATTGACCAAGTCGGTAATACCGAATCGCATCAAGACCACTCCCTGACTTACCTTCATTCAAGGTAGTTGATGCAATGTTATCAAGCTTCAATCGAAAACCAAGTGTCTCTGTTACAACTTCGAGCATATCCAGGTGCGGTATTGTAGAAAGATCCAAACCCTGCATGTACGGCTGCAGCACAACATTATCAAATCCTTTTGAGTTAAATCCAATCAGCAAATCACAATCCTCAAGCCATGCGCGAAATGTATCAAGTTGCTCCTCGCGCAATGCATGATAGGTGTCGTCAGTATAATTATAAACACCAGCCAATGAGATGCCGAGCTTATCAAGATGCTCATAACCACCAACTTCGCTGATTATTTTTTTAGTTTCTAAGTCGTATACTAACGTATGTCCCATATAAACAATTTTTGAACATCAAACAAAAAACAGGTTCCACAATACGTGACCTCCTGTGTACCTCTGCGCAGAAATATTATTCAAACTGCTCCCAATATTTGTGATATTTTCTTTTTGCTCCCGCAACTTTTGCAGCCAACAGTACGAACATACAGCCCATCCATAAGAAAAAAACAACAGCCAAAATCACCAGCGCTGTTGGAAAAAAGAAAATCAAAATCGCAAGTGCAATCAAGGTAATGCCT
>JAUIEQ010000142.1 GCA_030429785.1 bacterium | reverse complement strand
ATGTGAAATTCAAATAGATTAGCGTTCCATACCAGTGGATTGAGGTACCATGCAACAGCTACCCAAAAAGCATACCGGCGATGAACAGGCTCAAGCCATGCTTTGGCTACAGCATATACCGCAAAGCCAGTAAGGCTGAGCGCAATAGTCTGGATAATCAGTAATACAATCGGATGAGATAGTGCGGTGTAGATCGGTGTAAGCACGAGTAGTAGTGGTGTGATGTGGTCACCAAGGTATGAGTGTCCTTGAATACTGGAAAGCCAGGACTGTCCAGAGCCAAGGCTAGTCAGTACATCAGAAAAAATAGCCAGATCAAGTCCGGTGTAGAGAAAGTGAGTGTATTTGTACCAAGACAAGCATATCAAAATAGCTGCATAGGCAATACTAATAATGCTGAGTGTGGTATATGGCCTTGATGGCTTGGGACTTGGGGCGGTGTTCATTTTTTGGCTTATATTAGTATAAAGCTTGACAAAGCTGCTTAATTTTGCTAGAATAACTATAGAATAAATCAAAAATAAAAACAAAAAAAATAACTTCCCCGCATGATATTGAGTTTACAACTTATCCCCTTGCCTCATAGCTGCTTTTGTGGTAGCTTTTTTTAATGCAATAGCGCTTTTCCATTTCAGTCTGTCACCTTCTTGTCTTATCCAAACAAAGAACACGTTTCTATTTGTATACAGTATAAGGTAAGGAGGGGCCAGATTGGCAAAGATCAACTGGTCTGCTGAGCAACTGCTCAGTTGAGACTTTATAGTCTCAAGGCATGGGGAATAGTAAACCGTCCTTTTTACAGGGCGGTTTGCTTATGGTTTATTTTTTGTAGTAAAAAACACCACCTGCATGTGGTGGTGTCAAAGAGTTGTTATTCGCAAATTCCCAAGCCAACGACTCGCTGATCAGGATTGATGATTTTGCATTCAATACCCAAGCCAGTGACGGAGTTTATGGTCTGAGCGATTCCGTTAGCCAGATTGTCCAGCTCCTTGTTGTCATTTTTGAGTATCTGAGCAAAAAAATTCCAGAAGCGGAGTAGGAAGTTGGTTTTTTTTCGCGTGAAATACTTAGTGATGTATAGATTGAAAGAGGTGACTATAATCATGAAATCGCGATTAAAGCACGCGTTTGATATTCAAGGGGTGCGTCGAATATCGCTGTGTCTTTTTATTGCAGCCTTTTCAATATGGGAGCCGTGCAATGTATTTTATTTACAAGAGGCGTTTAGAGGTTTGTATCAACCGGGTAGTTGGCAGTTTTATATGCTGTACCATTTTGGAGATGTGAATAATAGTATTTTTGTTGCTGTTCATCTGTTTGCTGTTTTGGCATTTTTTATATCGAGCAACACCGTGGTTGTGATAATAAGTTCAGTTCTCTCTACTGGTTTGTTTGTCTATATTGAATGGCATGACCCTATGGATATTCCAGCAGCAATCCTTGGTGCTATTTTGTTTTTTGTCTATATGCAGCCAGTTTCTATGAACGATCATTGCTAAATTATGCCAAACTGATTTTGGTTGGTGATCATATTAGTATTAGTGAGATCACTGGCACTCAATACCGCAATGAACTATATACGACCGTAGTAATACGGTCTTTTTGTTCGGAATATAAAAAGCGATCCTGGTTGGATCGCTTGGTTTTGTTATTGGAAATGCGGATCGGCAAATGCCTTCCGTAGCAGCTCCAGCATATCAGCCGGCACTTGCTCGGTTGGTTGTTCGATCGTACCGATCAATTCAGCTTCTGGGGACGGATCGCTTGAACTGGGGAAGGCGGCTAGTCGTATGTTCTTGCCGTCATAGTTTTTGAAGTTCGTGCCGTATAGTGTCACTGTTATCATTCCTGAGAACGGACCAGGTTCTTGGTCGAGTGACTTAGTTGCTGCCTTGGTCACAACAAAATACGAATTAGGCACGCCGGCTCTGTTTGACTTGACCCGGAGCAGGTGTCCGCGACGAAGTGCTTCTCGTTTGGGGTGTGCTTTGCCAATTGACATGTGCAACTCCTTTGTTAGGGGGTTTTTCAATGTTCTTTAATATACAACAGAATTGATTGATCATTATGGCATATGGTTTGTTTTTTGTCAATGCTTATTTATGAAGCTGTGATAGGCTAATCAGCGCATAGTTGTGGTAGTAATTTTTGCCAAGCAAGAGCAGTCTTGACTGATTGTGTGAATACCTGCACTGTTGAGTTAGTAATGGTGTATAATAGTAATTGAAAATTAACACAGAGTCTATGAAATTATTAGAACAGTTAGGTATAACAACTACCACAGCTAAGTACATTGCGGGTGGCGTCTTGGCATTGCTTGTTGTGGTTGTGTTGCTGACAGCAACAAGGCAACTGCCAAGTAGTACAAAAAAATTAGGCGTTGCAACCAATACAATGCCGGCATATGATGGCGGTAGTATGGATTTTGATTATGCTGAGGAGTCTGCGCAATTGTCAGTTCGCAATATTGTGGGTGATGATACTTATAGCTCGGGCGCCGATGCAGAAGACTTTGAGGTAACGCAGTACTCAGTGCATATTGATACAAGAAATCTTGATGCAGACTGTGCTGTGATTCAAGAGCTTAAGCAACTCGAGTATGTTATTTTTGAACAGAGCAACGAACACGATCGCGGATGTTCCTATACTTTCAAAGTTGCTACTGATCATGTTTCGGATATCTTGACTGTGCTTGAGCAGCTTGATCCAACTGAATTTTCTGAGCAGACGTACACAATCAAGCAACAAGTTGAAGATTATGCCAATGAAGTTGAGCTATTACAAAAACAACTCGCATCAATTGAGACAACCTTGGCTCAAGCAGTTGCGGCATATGATGATATCACCGAAGTAGCAACACGAATTGCTGATGCAGAAAGTCTGGCAACAATTATTGCCAGCA
>JAUIEQ010000141.1 GCA_030429785.1 bacterium | reverse complement strand
CAGTTTGAGGTAACGACTGACAATAAAGCAGTGCTCAGACGCTATAGAAACAAACAAGTCATTGAGCAAGTATGTTTTCCTGATGACTCAACCCAGCATTTAATTGCTTCACCTGTAACAGAGAAACACTACCTGGTATTCGGTGTGCTCTACACAATAACCCATACGGAGGTCTCATGAATGTAACACACATCAGAAAGGTGACTCAAAAGTTACCCAGAAAAAGCAACGCGCAAACCTGGAAACAAGTGAGAAAAAATACCCCCATACACCCAAAGAGCATTGTAGCCATTCGCCCTCATGCATCCCCAACGTTTACGATTTTAGAAGTCCGCAGCTCAGTCTACGTTCCCCGATCCGAAGACTCACTGACTCTTGATAGATTCACGTGCGCTGCTGAAAACAATGCAGTTCCAGACATATGTTTTTCCAACTGCTCATACGAAGGTCTCTGGCAAGCAGACAAACGATGGAAACAGCTTGGTCCTTTTGAAATATACGTTGTCATAAATTTATAACGTATTGATCCCGAAACTTTTTTCGGGATTTTTTATCTTGACACAAAGCTCATTTGGCGCTATACTCGTTCATTGCATTTCATTAACAAACCAAACCATATTCCACACAAGGCTGGAGGTCACATGATCTACCAAACTCAGTTGCCTGAAAATCTACTTGTTGGAAGCACAACACTTACGAGCTTACTGAATGCGCCACAAAGTAAGCAGTGGTATAAAATATTTGACTTTGCTCAGCACCATCATGCCCGACATACTGCTGTCAGGCCTCAGATATATGTTTTACCAAATCCAAATCGAGAGCTGCTGCTGCAATTAGTCGTGTTCTCTGCTGGACACGCCGCACTTGTTACCAGCAATCGAAATGCCGATCAGGCGTTTGCTGTCCTACAAGACACAGTACGCATACTGCAACCTGGCACACAAGCCAAAATCATTGACCATGACAATCCTTTGGTCACGGTTAGCATTCCTAAGTCTCGTGATTTGCAACTACTCACTCACTTGATTTATTGGTGCGAAAGCGAATGGCATCACCAGTACATGATGCAACACTTTGCATAGCAGGCCACCAACACACAACACCGGCTACAGAGCTGGTGTTTTTTGCAATACAATCATTGACATCAGCAATGCACTAGTAGTATTCTTAGCTTTTGAACATTACACAATTGCACAAGGAGACGTGATGAGCTCTCAAAAACACACAGCAACTCAATCAATACTTCCTCACGGAACTGACTCGCTTCCTGCATACCCTGGGTACGCGTGGCAACATATCAACACAACAACCAAACTCAAACAAGGTGATACTGTCGCGGTTTGTTTTTTTCATCACAAAGACCTGCACATCATCATCACGCGAATCAACACTGCGGAGTACACAACCGTAGCTCAAATAAAAAACCTGACCCGCGTAACGATTGATGCATCATATTTGCTTGAAAAAACACCACTGACATGTACACACTTTTCCAAATCAGCGTGGCGTGGCACCGGAGTGCATGCGAACTGGGGACCATTTGAACTGTATGTCTTGCACAAAAAACAAACTTCATAACCATAGGGAGCGTAGGTAATGAATGCACGATATGTCATTACAACCAATAGTAGTTTTGTTCAGGAGCTCGTTCACGTGTTTGTTCAACTGTTTTTTGAAGACGTTGACCACACCAAACCACTACAACCAACCAGATGCTCGAACATCTTTTGTTGGCGACGCGCATGGTACTCATTGCATCTTGCATTCGCAAAACCATTACTACTATGCGAAAAATGTGGCGACAAAATCTATCATGATCTTGCCCACTACACAAGCCAACTCACTTTTGCCAAACAACCGCCTCGATAACAGGCGGTTTTTGTTAAGGTAGTTTTGACAAAAACCAGTTGAGTAGTGTACAGTGCTCTATCAGCACCTCAACAACCCAACCAAGAAAGGAGCTCTAATGATTCTGCATGTTATACCAACTGGCGGCAAGCTACTCAATGCCTTGCAGCTGCAAGAAATCAGTACTGCGGACAATCCAACCGCAGCCCTCAAAAAGGTAGTCAGCGGAGTGACTGAAACTCCTGTCACAACAATGATTGACTCCATCTCTCCATTACCCCAAGACGTAAGCGCCCACCTAAGCCTTAATACGCAAGACGGGAGTGGCAAACTGATTTTTGAAACGTTCCGACCTGGTGCACTACATATTGTCAGCAAAGCAGAGCCCGAGGATGTTTCCGGACGTTTGTTTTGGAGCATATCTTCGGAAAACAACATTGTTATTTTGGCGCGACCAGTACATGCCAAGCACAACAAACCAAAATACCGCATCATGCATTGTTTTGTTTATAGCAAATAATTATCCCAACCACCGCTATGGTGGTTTTTTATTGACAAAATAATCATATGCCTGTATAGTGCTGTATTATTTTTGTTCGTTATCAATCACACAAGAGGAAGGAGTCTAGAGTGAAACAACAACACCCTGTAGTTATGCTTGATCTCAAACCTGGAGAATACGTCGAGCCACCAGCTGAGCTACTTGGCGATACGCCTGCTGCACGAGGCGCGGTGATAGATGAAATGCGTCGACAAATAATCTTGCGCAACATACACCGCTGTCGCATTCTTACACCAGGTGTCTTCAACATCGGCAAACCGGTCGGCAATAACAAACCAACTCAACTCATCATTTCTGAAACGGAACCCCCGATTATTGACGTGTGTTATAACTTCAGCTCTCCTCAGCATGGCATTCATTGTATTGAATACTCGAAAATGCCAGTGTGGGACAACTTTTATTTTGGCATGTCGTACGAAGACGGATCATTCCGGAATTTGTTCTTCACAATCACTTCTGAATTCTGGTAGATACTATTCAAAATACCCGAGGTATAGGCATCAAATCCAAGAAAATAT
>JAUIEQ010000140.1 GCA_030429785.1 bacterium | reverse complement strand
AAACAGCTACCAAAAACGGCGGAGAAATATATTATCAACTATCAAGTGACGCAGGCAGCACCTGGCAATACTGGAATGGATCAAGTTGGACAACAGCAGGTGCTGCAAACTACAACACTGCGTCAGTTATTAATACCAACATTAGTTCATTTGCCACGTCTTCAGCTAGTTTGCTGTTTAAAGCTTTTCTTGAAAGCGACGGCAGTCAGTTGGTGCAGTTGGATGCGATAGAAGTTAGTTGGGGCGAAGATGCTGGTAGTGGTGGCGGGTCAGGGTATCAAACAAGTGGACTGATCACATCATCAGCTTTTGATATGGTCGATGTTTCGCCAGTGCAGATTATATCGTGGTCTGAAGATGTAGCTTCGTGTTCACCTGCATGTACTGTTCGGTTGCAACTAAGAACTGCGCCTGATAATACTGGCAATCCTGGTACATGGACAAGTTGGTATGGTGCAAGTGGGGCTGGTACGTATTTTACTACAGCTTCGGGGACACTTGTTACAACAGCCTTGAATAATAATCAGTGGGTGCAATATCGAGTGCAACTTGATGGCGATGGTGCTGATACGCCGATATTGCTTGATGTGTTGGTAAATTATAAATAAATGAAAAACATTCAATCACAACAAGGTTTCACAATGGTCGAACTGTTGATCTATCTGGCAATTGTTGGGTTGGTTGCTGCTGCGATCGTGCAAGTTATTATTTCAATCAATAGCGCCAGTTCTGCCAATCATGGCGCGCAATCTGTGAATAGTAATATGCGTGCAGCGGTTGAAGTTATGACAGCAGAGATCAAGGCAGCTCAAGGACTGGTTGTAGGATCATCAACACTTGGTTCTGATCCAGGCGTCTTGTGGCTGGTGCCATTAACTAGTAGTACTGACCCGGTTGTGTTTGATCTTGATCAAGATAATGGTCGGTTGCGCTTAACGTACGGCAGTGCCGACCCAGTATATGTTGTTAGTGACGATGTGCGGGTAACTGATTTGCAATTTGAACATCAGACTGCACTGAACGGAAACGACGCAATTCAGATCACCATGACTATTGCTGAGAAATTACAATCAGGCACCGAACAAGTATACAGCTTGTCAGTAACCTCAACTGCAACAATGAGAAATTAACCATATGAGCAATATCAGTACACAAAATTATCACGCCAACCAAGCCGGACTTTCATTGCTAGTTATTGTTATTATTTTGGGTTTGGCTGGTTTGACCTTGGCTGTTGGTTCGAGTTTGCTTGGCTTGGGTGAGCTTGAGCTGAGTGTTATTAGTGACCAAGGATACGAGACTGCTGCATTGGCTGATGCCTGCACTGAAGAAGCGTTGCGTCAATTGCAAATTGACAGTGGGTATAGTGGTAGTGCTGTGTCGCTTGGTGATGGTAGTTGCGCGATTGATATTGTGAGTGCAGGCAGTAATCGAACTGTTACAGTCACAAGCACTCTTGATGTGTATACTCAAGTGGTTCAAGTACAAGCAGTAGTGAGTGGTTCCACGATTACTGCAACATCATGGCTTGAGTTGTAGTGTGGTATACTAAAGAAAATATAATTCACGGAGGTGTATGTTTTTAATAAAAAAATCTGCAGTTGGGATTGATATCTCTGATGCAAGTATTGAGCTCATAGGTATTGCAAAGCGTTCAGGTGTCGTGCATATCGAAGGAAAATATAGAACTGAACTAGCCGCAGGAATAGTTGAGCGCGGTGTTATCAAACAGCCAAAAGCATTAACCAAACACATTCAAGCTGGCTTAAAAGAAGCTGGCATTGAGCGAATTGCACGAGAGCACGCAATTGTTACGTTGCCTGATGTTGATGTCTACACACGTGTTTTTCGTTTGACAGAGATGTCAAAAGACACGATGCACGACGCATTGTCACTAGCAATTAGCAAAGGCATTCCAGTTGCGTATGATGATTTGGTATATGCCTATCATGTGATGAGTAGCAATGATGCGACTCATGATGTGACGGTGATTGCAGCAGAAAAATCATTTGTCAAAATGTGGCATGATTTTTTTACCAAGCAATTGCATTTTTCTATTGATGGTTTTGATACAGAGTTCCTAGCCTTGCGCCGAGCAGTTGTGGCAGCACCTGATGCTGTAGTGGCTGTTGTTGATTTTGGCCACCGGATTACGCATATTGGGCTCGTAGTTGATCAAGAAGTAATTTATACACGCAGTTTGATGCGCGGGTATGCTGATCTGCATCAGCAGTGCGTTACTGAGTTTGGTATTGCCGAAGAGGAAGTTGCAACAATACTACATGAATCAGGCTGTGCATTGCGTGGCAAAAATAGACGACAGGTAGTGTTTGGTTATCTGGATGATCTTATTGCTGAGATTAATGACTCGCTGCAATTTGTTGCTGAAAAAGGAACAACTGTCACAAGTGCGGTACTGTCTGGCGGTATGAGCAATATGCCTGGTTTGAAAGAGTATATGCAGGAGCATATGGATATTACTGTGGACAATGCTACAATTGTCCAGGCTCCTGAGCTTGATCGGGTGTTTGCTGGTTGTTTTGGTGCGGCGCTGCGAGGGGTGGATAGTTCGTGGCAACATAGCGATCCGGTAATTTCTATAACAAATCACAAACAAGGAGCGCAATGGTCTGTTAATTATTTGAAAAAGACTTTTGAAAAACAAGCTGATGTACAGCATACGAGTATAGATCCACAGAAGACTGCTGCAACCAGTCAGTACAAGGTTAAATCCAACAGAAAAAGCTTGAGCAAAACTCATAAGCAATTACTTTTATTATTATTGATTGTTATTATTGGTGCAGCTGCAATAGTATGGGCTTTTTCATACCAAAACAAACAACAGCTTATGCGTGAGCAGCAAGCACAAGAGGCTATTGATAACGCATTGAATGGATTGTAACCATATTTCATCACAAAATAGATTTTTTGTGGTATA
>JAUIEQ010000139.1 GCA_030429785.1 bacterium | reverse complement strand
AGATTGCGACTATTCCGTTTGGTTATTACGAAGGTTTGTCTCGAAAGTTATCTAACAAAGGATATGTGAAAGTAGTTACAAAAAATGTTCCACGTGGAACATTTTGTAAGATTGTAGGTTTAATAAGCATGAATATCGCTGTTATTGATGTTACTTCTGTGTCTCAAGTCGTTTCAGGGTCAACGGTTGAAGTTTTTGGATTAGACTCTGGTGAAAGTAACTCTGTTGTCGCTCATTCTAATAATGCTGATATGATACCGTATGAAGTGCTGATTGCTGTTCCAGAAAGAATTAAGCGGACTGTGTATAAGTTGTGACTTTGTCTAATAAAGTCGGTTATATTAACATTTTTCTGTTCTAAGTGCTTTATATCACAAGTTATTAACAGTTGATTGTGAGTTTTTTTGGCTTATATAAGCGCTTAAATTAGTTATCATCAAGTTATCCACTATACAGTGTGTAAATTAACTTAGTGGCTATTAAGCCTTGTCACTGAGGTCTGTTGATAGTAGAATTGTGCCTAAATGTTCCACGTGCCTGCCTGTCGGTAGACAGGGAACATTTTTATATATAATAAAAACGCTTTTTTATTTTTTTGTCTAACTTTAAATAAAAATAAGAGTCGTAAAACACACTATGAATAGTAATGACGAGTGAGCCTGTGTTTTTTCAAGGCTTTGATGTTTTTGGTGACTTGTTTGTAAAACTCTGGGTAATGCATACGGGTTATTAGTCGGCCTTTGTGTTGTTGTCTATATGGGGGCTTTTGATGGTGTGCGACCTCATGTGCAAGTACTGCTAGAATAGCGCTTATTTTTTTTGGTTTACGAAGTCGTGCGGTATAGATGTCTATGGTAATTGTTTTTGTTTGCAGAGAAGTATGACCTTCGATATAACTTGTGTTCTTTTTTACTGGCTGAGTTCTGTTCATTATTTTGAACGTAAAGCCTTTCATTCGGAACACTTGTAATGCCTTGGTGACAGCGGTGATTACTTGTTGTTCGTGATTTGGTATCATTGATATTGTATCAGGAGAAGGTTGTGTGTAATTTGATTTGATCACATGCTTTGTTGAGTACATGGTACCATAGTACAGTTAGTAAATATATTAATGACGATCAATATGAAAATTGGTGTTTTATATGGAGGTCCATCTGCTGAGCGGGCGGTGAGTTTGAGGTCGGGGCAAGCGGTGGCTGAGGCTTTGGCCGCGAGGTATACTGTTGAGCTGATTGAAGTGACTCAGAACAATCAGTTTGTGAATGAACAGCATCAAGTAGTGGCGCGTTGTGATCAAGGCAAGCTTGCGTCATATGATTACTTAACTGAATTTGATGTTTTGTTTAATGCATTGCACGGTACGTTTGGAGAGGATGGTCAATTGCAACGGCTATTAGATGTCGCAGGGTTGCGGTATACAGGTTCAGGTGAGCAATCAAGCCGTTTGTGTATGGACAAAAATAAGCTCAACAAAACCGCGCGTGGTTTGGGGTTTGCCTTGCCTGTAGATCAGTTGATTGTTCTAGGTGATGATATTACGTATCTTGTTCAGGCAATAGAATCAGTACATGAATATCCGCTTGTGGTGAAGCCGAATGATTCAGGTTCGAGTGTTGGGGTTAAAATGATTTATTCACACGAGGACTTGGTCGCTTTTGTAGCACATGAGGCAGGCAAGAATACTGAATTTTTGGTGCAGCAGTGCATTGTTGGTCGAGAGCTTACTTGTGGTGTGCTTGGGAACAGTGATTCGCACGTAGTAGCACTGCCAGTAGTTGAGATTAAGACAACTGCAGATTTTTTTGATTATGATGCTAAGTATCATGACACGACGACACAAGAAATATGTCCAGCTAAGATACCTGTTAGTATTAATGAGATGGTGCAGCAACACGCTCGTCAAATTCACACCGCAGCTGGTTGTGCTGGGTTGACTCGATCTGATTTTATTTTGGATGAGAATAATATTTTATATTTTCTTGAAACTAATACGAGTCCTGGTTTGACACCAGTAAGTTTGTGTCCCAAAGAAGCTCGGGCGGCTGGGTATGCATTTGTAGACTTTTTGGATAAGATCGTGCAATTGGCTCTGTGAAGTCTGCGATAGTTTGGTGCAGAGGTGTGGATCGATGTATTAAAAAACGCTGATATTTCAGCGTTATGTGATAAGGTGTTATACTCCTGTTGTTGCGAGCCTGTATATCAGTAAAGACATGTAGATGCAAAAGAGTATCTTACTACTTTGCGCCAGTATCATGTTTGCTATCCCGATGAGCATGGTGTTTCTAGCTTTGTTGTTCCATGTATTGATGACTTGGAGATATTTTTTTGCCCGAATGGTGGCATCAATTTCAAGCAATATTTCAAGTAGTAGATATGGGACAAGCCCCCAAATTGCAAATGATATCGTTGTTACGACGAGTAGAGCGCCTTCCTCGGTGAGGTCGGTGCTAAAAATCAACATACAGACGAATGCAACGATTATTCCAATAGCCACTGCTGTGATCAGGTGTAGTAGTTCGATTGCGATTTTGACTGTATTGGTGGCTTGGATGGCGTGACCAGCTTCATGAGCAGCGATATACAAGCTACGACCATTTGTTCCCCGGGCTACTGCTGGGCTTAACGTGATTTGGTTCTGTCTATAGTCAAATTCATTTTGTCTTTTTTTGCCCAGGCGAATTGTTGCAGTAAGTTTAAATACGGAGAGCATATTTTTTGCAAGCGCATAACCAGTCATGCGACCTCCTGTGAGTATTTGTTTGGTAAGGTGAATTGACTATTTAATCATATATGTTCAATTTTGTCAATGATGGTCATGTATGTCTGACTATTTTGATGGGATGGTTTGCAGCATGCAGCGTGGCTGGTGTTGGTGTATATGGATTGATCGCGCCAAAAATACATACTAGATTATTGCGGTATTTGTTGGCTATGGTAGCTATCG
>JAUIEQ010000138.1 GCA_030429785.1 bacterium | reverse complement strand
AGTAATATATGTTGCAAACTGAATGGACGAGTAAGAAAAAATATTTAGTTGGACCAGTTTTTTTTAATACGCTGAACACCGCTTTTTGCAAAGTTATTGCAGTCAAAAAACCATCTTTGGTTTCGGTTGTTATTGTAACTGATGCACGTATCAAAAAAATAAATGAACAAGCAGGAGCAGGTTCTTATGTAACTGATGTGCTGTCATTTGCGTTTGGTGAAGATATGGTGGTAGATAGCACGGTGGGTGCAACTGAGCATGTGGGTGAAATTGTTATCAATTACCAGCAAGCAGGTCGACAGGCAAAAAAATATGGTCACTCAATCAGAACTGAGTGCGCACTACTGTACGTACACGGTCTATTGCATATTTTTGGGTATGATCATCAAAATAGCGTGCAAAAAAAACACATGGAATCTCTTGAACAAAAAATTGTAACAACAACTTACTTGCATCGAGTATGATCAAATTGAAACAATTAGTGCAAAGTTTTGTATATGCTAAACGCGGTTTGGTTCGGGTTTTTCGAACTGAACAAAATTTCCGTGTACAAATTTTGATTTCATTAGTGGTGGTTATTATTGGGGCGGTGTTTAGATTGACAAGTAAGGAATGGGTAGTGGTATTATTGGTGATTTGTTTGGTTCTATTGCTTGAATTGGTCAATACTGTTGTTGAAAAAGTTATCGATATCTTAAAACCAAAAATACATAGTTATGTAGCAATCATTAAGGACGTTATGGCTGCGGCTGTTTTATTGGCAGCTGTATTTGCGACAATTATTGGATTGATCATTTTTTACCCATATGTGGTCGCATTGATAGGAGGTAACTAAATTTGTTCATAATGCCACTTGGATTGATTGCATAAGTGTATTATAATAAAGTAACAGTTTAACGTAAGGGAAAGCCTGATGACAATTAAGGATTCAACAATTTGTGGACTTGACGTAGGGTCAAGTGCTATTCGTGTAGTGGTAGGACAAGTTTCGGCAGATAATGCAGTGACTATTTTGGCAGCGGTTGAAACGCCTGCTGAAGGTGTTAGTAAAGGAATGATCTCAAATATAGAGGATGCCGTCTCAACAACATCACATAGCTTAGAAAAAGCAGAACGCCTCAGCGGCGTTGAGATCAAAAGTGCATATGTAGGGATTTCAGGTAATCATATCATTTCTCAAGATTCTCACGGAGTAGTTGCGGTTGGCAAGGCAAATGGTGAAATTCAAGAAGATGATGTCGAGCGAGTTATTGAAGCAGCTCAAGCTGTGGCAACACCACCAAATTATGAGATTATTCATGTTATTCCACGATCGTTTAGTGTTGATGGTCAGGCAGGTATTAAGGATCCTGTTGGCATGAACGGTGTCCGGCTTGAGGTGGATGCTCAGATCATCCAAGGCCTTTCTAGTCAGATACGAAATTTGACCAAATGCGTATATCGAACCGGTCTTGATATTAACGATTTGGTTCTTGGGGTGTTGGCTACCAGCGAAGCAGTTCTTGATAAACGTCAAAAAGAGCTTGGCGTAGCATTGGTCAATATCGGAGCGCATACTACCAGCTTGGCTGTTTTTGAAGAAGGTGATGTGTTGCATACAGCTATTTTGCCAGTAGGTTCTTCTCATGTGACGTCTGACATTGCTATTGGTTTGCGTACGGCAATTGACGTGGCAGAAAGTGTGAAAATAGATGTTGGTCATGCACTGCCGTCTGAGACAAATCGACGTGATGAAATTGATCTTGAGAATTACGGCGCAGAGCATAGTGAGAAAGTTTCGATCAAAACAATCTCAGAGATTATCGAAGCTCGTTTTGAGGAAATATTTACAATGATTGATAAAGAGTTGAGCGGTATTGATCGATCTGGGATGTTGCCGGCAGGTGTGGTGATTACGGGAGGTGGAGCAAAAATGCAAGGTGTTGTTGAGCTCGCTCGAAAACAATTCCGTCTACCAGCAACACTTGGTAGGTCACAAATTGACATTGTGGCGCTTGAGAAAGCTAAGGATCAGTCTTTTACTACCGCGCTTGGTTTGTTGTTTTGGGGTATAGAACTAGAACGTTCTGAGCGTGATAAGGGCGTGTTTCACAAATTTGTGCCTGACAATCCTTTTGGTAAACTCAAAGGTATTATGAAGTCATTTAAGACCTGAGACTTACAGTATTATAGTTGTAGCTGAGTCCTTATATAGATATATGTAAGGATTTTTATTTTGCGTCAAATAGTATGAACAACTTTTGTATCCAAGAAAGCATGTAGTAAAAAAGTACAATATCTCATGAACACTAAATTGACTCGGTTTCCTCTATACAGCTTGAATAAATGTATGATAGTATAGATGTGACGAAACGTCCCATGCGACTAATATTTAAACTGAGTATATGGAGATTAAACCAGACGTCGAGACATTTGCAAAAATTAAAGTAATTGGTGTAGGCGGCGGCGGCGGTTCTGTAGTTGACCGAATGGTTCGCGGAACCATTAAAGGCGTGGATTTTTTGGCAGTAAATACTGACGCACAAGCATTGCACCATAATAGTGCTCCAACTAAAATCCATATTGGAAAAGAAACAACTCGAGGTTTGGGAGCAGGTATGGACGCAGAAAAAGGACGTGCTTCAGCAGAGGAGTCGCGGCAAGAAATTGAGCATGCAATTTCAGGGTCTGATATGGTCTTCATCACAGCTGGTTTTGGAGGTGGTACTGGTTCTGGCGCCGGGCCAGTAATTGCAGACATTGCAAAATCAAATGGTGCTTTGACTGTAGCAGTTGTGACAAAACCGTTTTCATTTGAAGGTGCGCAACGACGATTTATTGCAGAGCAAGCATTGCAAGACTTGATGGAGAAAGTTGACACAGTGATTGTTGTGCCTAATGATCGGTTGCTTCAAATAATAGATAAGAAAACATCTTTACTTGATGCTTTTTCTGTTGTTGATGAAGT
>JAUIEQ010000137.1 GCA_030429785.1 bacterium | reverse complement strand
ACTGACAAAAAATCATTGAATCTTGTACACCGACTTCGTGCAACTTTCTTTGGCTACCAAGAAAACTCAACATCACCTACTGAGCAACACGAACGAGCTGTTGTTACACAAATAACCAAACGAAAAATTCCAACACCAAAACAGCTACATCATGGATGGAAAATATTATCTATCCAAGAACAACGCTTGGTGCGAATGTACACAACAGCCATTATTGTGACACTTGTTATATTTGGTGGATTGTTTGTCTATAACCGAACCACAGATCAACCAACTGCAGGTGGTACATACATCGAAGGTGTACTCAAAACACCACAGTTTCTCAACCCAGTCCTAGCTTTTAACAATGACACCGATGTCAATATGAATCGGTTGATATTCTCAGGATTACTAAAAACAAACACTGACTTAGAACTCGAACCTGATCTTGCTGAAGAATATACCATCAACGACGAGCAAACTGTCTTTGCCTTCACTCTCAGAGAAGATGCGCAATGGCATGATGGGGAACCAGTCACAGTTGATGATGTGCTTTTTACAATAGAAACAATTCAAAATCCACAATTTAACTCACCTCACTTCGGTAGATTTCAAGGTGTGAGTATCAAAAAAATAAATGACCGAACCATTGAATTCATTCTAGAAAAACCATTTGCATCTTTTGCTCAAAACTTAACCATTGGCATTCTACCAAAACACTTATGGCAGACTATTCCGGCAACAAACAGCACGCTCGCCGAACTCAATATCAAGCCGGTCGGCTCTGGTCCGTACACATTTGCAAAACTTCAAAAAGATACCTCTGGTCAATTGCTCAGCTACACATTAGAACGCTTTGACGAATATTATAATCAAGCTCCATACATTGATTCAATTCAATTCAAATTTTATAATAATTTAAACAGCGCTGTAGACGCATTGCAAAAACAAAACGTCGATGGCATTGAGTTCCTTCCACAAGAAAACCGCCAATCACTCAGCACAACAAAAAGCCTCAATCTTTACACATTTTCATTACCTCAATACTCTGCCATATTTTTTAATTCAGCCCAAAATGAACAACTGACTGATGTCGCTGTTAGAAAAGCACTTACACAAGCTGTTAACAAACAAGCTATCGTTGAAGAAATCTTTGATAACGAAGCCCAAGTGATTCATGGTCCACTCTTGCCAGGCTCGATTGGATATTATGAAGATATTAAAAAAATTAACTTTGACATAGTTGCTGCTGAAACAACGTTAGAGGAAGCTGGTTGGACTTTTGTGGAACCGACTGAAGAAACACCTGATACTTCTCCATATCGACAAAAAGATGGTGAAGAGCTACACATCACACTCACAACAGTCGATGTTCCTGATACAATCCAAGTTGCTGAAAAAATCAGACAAGCCTGGGAAGCGATTGGCGCTCAAGTCACAGTTCAGGTGGTACCAAAAAGCATTATTGAGACTGATGTCATTACACCGCGAAATTACCAAGCGTTATTATTTGGACAAATTCTTGGTGCTGAAGCAGACCCGTTTCCGTTCTGGCACTCAACCAAACGACAAAGCCCTGGGGTTAATCTGACAGATTTTGGTGACCCACGTGCAGATGTTTTACTTGAAGAAGCGCGAGAAATTACAACTGACGAACGCGTTTCGCTATACTATGAATTCCAGGACTTGTTAGCAGAACAACTACCTGCAATTTTTCTCTACAGCCCGACATATACCTACCCTGTCTATGACAAAATCAAAGGCATTGAACAAACCAATATCAACACACCTGCCGATCGATTCAATGGCATCACAAACTGGTTCATCAAAACCAGCAGACAATGGGCTCAATAACCCAGTGAGTTGACTTTTTGAACAATCTGCTGTATACTAGCATAATCGTCAAGACTCTACTTCTACAATACCGCTAATACAAAGAGTTTCTGAGCTTTTGTGAGCCCAGAACTATTACAGCGATATTATTATACCAACGCAACTCTCTGTTACTGCTCGAATCCACAATCTATCATTCTGGTGGTAATGCGTTGCTTGTGCTGGGATGCAAATACATGCTTGGTATTGCACGATATATCCTCGTCAATTGATTTTATAGTTTGCTCACAAAAACTATACATTCACATGATGAGGAGTATTTCAGTACTACTCGCATAACCCTACGCCTACTTACATAATACAGATTCATAGATACAAGTAATTCAAAGTGAATTACTAGTTAATGCTTATTGTCTGTGTTATGTATCTTATTATTGTTATTACTGTATGAAACAAACACAATCTCATTCGCGCACTTCTAAACGATCTAAACAATACGAAGACGCTACAGACAAACTACTACACACAAAAAAACCAACCAAAACAAAAAGTAAAAGCCACACTGCTACGAATACAACATCATCTGCTCGAACACACAAAAAAACCAAATCAAGAAGTGGGAATAATAATCGCCCGCCAAAAAGTAACACCAAGCTCGGAAAACCAGCTAAGCGCGACCTAGCAACTAACCCCCGAAAAAAACAAGCTCCAACCAAAAGCCTTGGTGGTCTTCGCATCATTCCGCTTGGCGGACAAGAAGAAGTTGGGCGCAACATGTCACTTTTTGAATATGAAAATGACATCGTACTACTTGATATGGGACTTCAATTCCCTGAAGAGGACATGCCTGGAATTGACTACATCATTCCTAATGTCAGCTATCTCAAAGGTAAAGAAAAAAATATTCGCGCTGTTATTTTTAGCCATGGCCACTTAGACCACATTGGCGCTGCGCCTATCTTACTTGAAAAACTAGGTAACCCACTGATCATTGGATCAGATCTTACGATTGCTTTGATCAAAAATCGGCAAGAAGATTACAAAAAAGGTAGCAGCAAAAAACTCAAAACACTGATTCTCAAAGATATCAACAAAACTATTCCGCTTGGAAAACTAACTGCAAAGTTTTTCGCAGTTGAACATTCAATTGCTGATGCAGTTGGACTTATTCTCGAATCACCTGATGGAACTGTTGTCCATCCTGGCGACTGGGCTTTAGAAAAAAATCCA
>JAUIEQ010000136.1 GCA_030429785.1 bacterium | reverse complement strand
CCATCAGTCTCATCATGTTCACCATCTGCAAAAGCAGCCTTGATCGCAGCGATCACTGCAGCTGTATCAGACACGCGGAAGTTATGCTCGCCAGACACTACCACAGCCTCGGTCCACTGCGAGACCAGCTCAGCAAGTGTTGCGCCTGACGTAGCCACTTTTTCTGCAATGAGCAAAAATGGAATCATACCATTGTCACAGTAATGACTGTCTTTGAAATAGTAATGCCCGCTATTTTCCCCAGCAAAAATCGCCTCAATCTCACGCATCCGCTCTTTAATCAACGAGTGACCAATCTTGTTGACATAGGCTGTTCCACCAGCATCCTCAATTGCTTGTTGTGATGCAAAGACCATGCGCGCATCAATCACAACATTGCCAGTCTGATTATGCTGCTCAAGCATCACTTGCGCCAGTAGCGCCAGAATAAAATACCCATCAACAAACACACCGCTACTATCAAAGAAAAACACTCGATCAGCATCTGCATCCCACGCAACACCAAAATCTGGATGTTCTTGTTTGATTACTACTGTCATCTCTTCACGGTTTTCTGGCAAGAATGGATCAGGGCGACCTTTTGGAAACGTGCCATCAGGTGTGAAATTAAGACTAGTCACCGTGAATGGCAACGAAGCCCGTTCAATCATCCGCTCAAGCACCTTACCTGCCATGCCAAAATTTGCATTTGCAACAAGCTTGAGTGGTTTGAGTTTTGTTACATCAATAAAAGACAAACAATGGTCAATATACTCATCCATACAATCATACGTACTCACCGTGCCTTTTTTTTCAGCGTGTAATGAAAACCCATCCTGCACCATATCTCGAATATCATAAATCCCTGTGTCACCAGAAATCGGCACTGCGCCTTTTCGAACCATTTTGATACCATTATACTCACGAGGATTATGCGATGCTGAAATAGTCATACCACCATCAACACCCAGATGCGCTGTTGCAAAATACATCATATCAGTTGACACAACCCCAATATCAATCACATCAACACCCGCGTCCATAAGCCCTTGGGCTGCTGCCTGATGCAACTTGGGACCAGATACCCGAACATCACGACCAAGTACAACTTGCCGCGGTTTCACAAAACCTGCATAAGCCTGGGCTATCTTGTATACAAGATCTGCATTCAGCTGATCTGGATACACCCCCCTAATATCATATGCTTTGAAAATACTTGTATCCATAGTTATGCTGTTAATTGTTCAAAAATTTCACTACCACGCTCAAGCAATTCGGTCGCACGTGCTTCATCATCACTATTTGCAATAATCCGAAATTGACCAGGCTCAGTAGCAGACGCCCGAAACATCACAAATGACGTCTCATCAAACAACACCTTAATTCCACCCACAGTGCTTGGCGGTGCCTCTATCGTAGCACCTGCTTGTGTGAAATGATTCATGAGTTTTTCTGGCAACATCGCTGCTTGCTCGGGTGTACAACCAACTTTGGTTCGCTTGTCATAAAACACTGGATACTCAGCAATTTTTTCGGCTAATGTCGTACCTGTTGCTGCTAACAATCGCGCAATCAAGACAATTGAAACAATACCGTCGCGACATCTGGTTGAACCTTCGATAATACCGCCATTACTCCCCTCACCACCAATACGACTTCCCAAAGATTGCATTGCACTCACTACATTGGTCTCGCCAACATCAACTGCTACTACAGATGCCGTATACTGTTGCGCCAAACCATGAATCAAATGCGATGTCGCGATATTCACTACAACTGGTGTAGTTGATTGTTCATGTGACAATACACTTTCAACTCCAAGTGCTAAGACATAATTCCCTGACACCATAGGTGAATACTGCTTGGCATACGCTGTAGTACTTGGTAACACAATCTCAACGCGATCAGCATCAGCATCAAATCCACACCCAAACTGCGCTCCTGAATCATCAACCACCTGCACAACATCTTTGAGCGTCTCAACTGTCGGCTCAATCGTTCGCACAAACGTACCAACTGTTGTATTCATGCCAACATACTCAATCCCAAGCTGCGGAAACAACACGTCAATAACTCGAGCAACACCACTACCATTTGGATCGACCACAACCTTGAGTCCCATGTCTTTGATTGCATCCAGATTATCATGCCCAATAATTCGCTTGATGTCTTCACAATACTCAACAATCACCGCTTGCGAAACATCACTCACTGCGCCACCCGACTCACTCGAAGCAATCGGCGTCACTCCTGCGTGCACTGCATCAATAACAGCCTGCGAAGTTGCGACATCAAGCACCGCCCCATCATGCGCTAGCATTTTCCACCCATTATACTCTGGCGGGTTATGCGAAGCTGTAATCATTACACCACCATCTGTCTGATACTGCCGAACAGCAAACTCTGTCACTGGCGTCGAAGTGATGCCAACATCGTATACTGAGAACCCATACTGAACAAACACATCAGCAAACACATCCATCAACGCTCGTGTACTACTGCGCGCGTCACCACCAACAACAAATGATCCACCAGCAGCAACTGTTGTGCGAATGTGTTGAGCAAACGCATGAGCATACGAACGAGCCAAGTGCTCATCAAGCCCTGCTCCATACACACCTCGAACTCCTGATAATGATTCAACTAATTGCTTATTTTTCATATATATGTGGTATTAAGATTATTCAGCAGCACCGTCAAGACCTTGTAAATCCTGCACAACCGGCGACGTACTTGGCAAGACTGCCTGCACTGCGATTTGATACAACGCATCCAATGTATTTGCCTGCAACACTTGTACGGTTTCAAGATCAACAAAAAACTGAGCAACAAAATCAGGCGACTCGTTCCACGCAAAACCATCTTCCTGTACGCGAGACCACACTGGAGTTTGCAACGCGTCGTTGTATGCAATCAGCTCTTCAAGCTCAGTGACTTTTGCTTGAGCAGTTGCGTACAACAACTCCCATTCAGTCCAATCAATTGCTTCTCCCTGCACTGTAGCGTCTCGATCAAGTTGTGCTTGGAGTGATCGCAGTTCAATTTGCACATCTGCTGCTGAGACAAGCAATGACCGCAAAAAAGTATGCTGCAACCAATGTTGA
>JAUIEQ010000135.1 GCA_030429785.1 bacterium | reverse complement strand
GCATGGTTATAAAAATAAAACCTAAAGCTGCTTGCTTTTTATTTTTTCTCATGGATAAAAATGAGTGGCAAAGAAAAGAAAAATTACTCGTTATTTTCTTTGAGATAAGAATTATCGTGAGTTTTCACTTCCTTTAAAACTTCTTTTTCAGCTTTGTCCCAAGATTTTTTTTCACGAATTCTTTTATATAATTTTATAGAAAGCATCAGTAAAACACCAAAAAGTACAATACCAACAACACCCCAAACCCAATAAACACCGTCCCGATTGATAAACATGTTTTGAGTGGACGGTACATCAATAATGTACGAATAATAATAAAGACCGATCGACTGATATGGGTAAAAATATTTGTAACTACCTTTGACTCTCCTTGTGTACGGCTTGTTACGGTGATTGGAACTGAAGCTATTTTGATATGTTTGTACGCTGCTTCTATGACTGTTTGATGGGTGTAGGTATGTCCAAAAAATACTGTTAATCGAAGCGCCGCTTCACGAGAAAATGCTCGAAACCCTGAAGAAACATCAATATTCGACACACCTGATAACAGACCAACAATTTTATCACCCAAAATATTCCCATATTTTTTGCCGCGATGCATAGCTGAACGCGTTGTTATATTTCGATTACCAATCACCATCCCTGCTTGATTGGCAATAATTGGCGCGATCAACTGCGAGATTTCAGACTGATCTTGTTGTCCATCAGCATCAATATTCACAATAATATCAGCACCAGCAGCCAGCGCAGCATCAAGCGCAGTCCGAAATGCTTGCGCTAGACCCAAGTTGTTTTGATGACTAATAACTGTCGCACCAGCTGCTTGGGCTTGGGCTTGTGTTGCATCGCTTGACCCATCATTCACCACAATCACCTGGATAGTGTTGATATGTTCAATTGTTTGTGGAATTCCAGCAATAACTTCAGCTATTGTCTGCGCTTCATTAAATGCTGGTATAATAACTACAAGTTTCATAAAAAGTATTGTATATATACAGTATACTACATTACTGTTTGTTTTTGTCATTACATGAGCACACAACCATCAATCCTTTATATTGCAAGCGCGCAACATTGGTACACGCGAGTTGAATGTATAGCCGAATTGCTACAAAAAGACTACTGCGTCACCACTATTGTTTCAACCCGCAAGTCGTATGTCGCTCGGTTGCTACACGTAGGACTGGGTTTTTTGGCAACCATATTCAAACCACGATTTGACCATGTTGTCATTGGCTTTGAAGCACAAAGTCTCTTACCACTCATTCGTCTTTGGTACAAACCATCGCACATAACTGCAGATATCTTCATCAGTAACTACGATACAATCTGCCTTGAAAACAAAACTATTGCCCCGCACTCCAAGCTTGGTCGACTTCTCAAAGCCTATGAGCGTTGGGCATTACAACAAGCCAACCATCTTCTTGTTGACACACAACAAAGCGCTCAGTTTCTCAAACAAACCTACGACCTTGAAAGCACAATAGATGCTATTTACACTTTTGCCCCATCTCGCTTATTTGCACCTCATTGCACATCCGTCATACCACCATCAACTGTGTTCTTTTACGGCACTGGGCTACATTTGCATGGCATTGAAACTGTACTCGGCGCAGCCAAACTACTCACTGAATACACTATCACCTTCACCATTGCTGGACCATTCGCCGCCTATCAAATACCGACCAACACAACGCTGATTCCCTGGATCAACTACACTGAACTACCACAATACATTGCTTCAGCAACGATCTGTCTTGGCGGTCATTTTGGCAAAAGCCCTAAAGCACAGCGAGTTATTGCTGGAAAAACATTTCAATTCGCAGCAATGCAAAAACCAATTATTCTGAGTAACTATGATGGCAACAATGAACTATTTGAGCACAAAAAATCTGCATACCTACTCCCACGAACTTCAGCCGAGGAACTTGCAGATGCTATACTAACTGTGTACAAAGATAAGCAACTACAACAAACAATCGCAACTGGAGCCTACCGAACAGTCATCGAACACAAGCAGGCAACGCATATCACCTGGTAACATATGAGCACAACACGTTTTTACAACAACAAATACACTGTCTATGGCATCAACCCCGTACGACTCAAACACATTCTAGATCTTGTGCCACGTGACGCTACAAAGATACTTGATCTTGGTTGTGGCAGAGGCGTGCTCGCTCAGCACCTAGTAGCTGACTCGCGCACAGTGGTTGGTACTGACATTTCAGAACAGGCTCTAGCAGCAGCTGCTGAATACACAGATGAGCAGTATTGTTTTGATCTGAGTGATCCTGAATGGCCGCATGAACTGACTGAGCAAACATTTGACTGCATTATTGCTGCTGAGCTACTTGAACATGTCTTTGAACCTGAAGCATTACTGCGTCGACTCAGTACACTCCTGTCTGCAGATGGTGTGATTATTATTACCACGCCCAATGTATTATTTATATCAAATCGACTCAAAATGCTTTTTGGTATTTTTGAATACAAAGAATGGGGGCTGATGGATCGTGGGCACGTGCACTTTTTTACACCACCATCATTTCGTAACATGATCAAAAAAATTAATTTTACCATAGTACAACAACACAATTACTATCCAACTATTTTTAAGAATCACTCTCGAATTCTTGGATTACTTTTTCCAAATTTATTTGCGTATCAGATCATAGCCACGATCAAACCCCAATCATTGCATGGAACGCAAAAAAATGTTTAACTGGACTATGGTAGTTATAGATATTGAACAATAACAACATGTCTGGACATTCAAAATGGCATTCAATTAAACACAAAAAGGCTGCGGCTGACCACAAACGCGGTAAAATATTTACCAAGCTCGGTCGGGCTATTACTGTTGCTGCTAAACAAGGTGGGGATGACCCTGATACTAACTTTAGCTTACGGCTTGCGATTCAAAAAGCCCGTGACAACAATATGCCAAAAGATACGATTGAACGAGCCATCAAGCGCGGCGTTGGCGATCAAGATGGCGATGCGTATGAAGAGATAATCTATGAAGGCTACGGTCCTGACAACGGCGCTGTTATCATTGAAGCATTGACTGACAACCGCAATCGAACTG
>JAUIEQ010000134.1 GCA_030429785.1 bacterium | reverse complement strand
GTGATTTTAAAGTCAAAGCCCATTTGTTGGATGTGGTAGATTACCGCAGTGTCGAAATTAATAGTAGTTGTCATTCCAACAATCCAATACAGAACACTCAACACAGCAACTCCGGTGATAAATCTGGTTTTGCTTAACTTTTTTGTTTCAGCACCACCTGATTCACTCAGTCCACTCATGCCCATGTCATACTGTTCAGGTCGATACTGACCAGTACCGGCTTGACGATAAAATGAAGCAACGTTAATACCAACGTCAAGATATGCCATTAATGTCAGAGCTGCCCAGTAAGTCGTAAAACAGGCAAAGTCATCAAGAAACATTATAGCTGCTGCAATCCACAACAGAATAGATACTGTTGCCTGCAGTGCACTGCCTTCCAAATAAATCGACTTTCGCAATGTAAAGAACAGCAGCACAATAGAAATCAATACTAAAACCCAACCTATTGTAAACGTTGGCAGGCTTTTGATTGGCGCTGTCTCAATAGTGATATACGTAAAAACTTTCTGGGATATTATCCAATGCACTAGCAAGGGCAAGAAGATAAACGGAATCTTCATAAGCTTCTGCGCCATACTCAGGCTCCTTTTTTATTTAAAATGTCAATGATCAGATAAATACAATAAACTATTGTTGCACAAAGGCACTTGAGTGTCAACAAAATACTCTATTGACAAAGATACAATCATTCAGTATGGTACGATATTACCATTCTTTAAAAACCAATCCCAAAAAACCACAAAGGAGTGTTCTATGCGTTTGCTATTTTCCGTACAAACTCGGTATATGGCAGTATTTTTTTTGATGATGACTTTTGTTTTTTCCTGTGACGAAAAAGAAAGTTTGATAGAACTACCAAGCTTTGATCCAAAAATTTCCTCGAACAGCGATTCTACTGACCATGATCCTGAGTCAACCGCAGATGAACTGCCCATTCTTGACTTGGATCAAGAACCAGACGATGATGACGATCTTGAACTTGTTGATAATCAGGATAAATACAGAGGTAGAGGTCGTGGTCGTTCAAATGGCGGTGTGATAGTTGAACAACCAAAAAAAACTCAGCAACACCAAATTCAAACCAACCCCAGCAACAGTCGCCAACGAACCCGCTCAGCCTACAAACACCCCAAAGGTGGTGATATTCATTACGTCATGACCAATGAAGACAGCACATTAGTAGTTACCGTCTACAAAAAAGTTGATATTCCCAGTGACTACAAACGGGCAGGCGTCTCACAACTTCGTGACAGTAATGGCAGAACATTTTTTGCAATTAGTGAACCGAGAATTAACCCCATCAACAAGAACAATGGTTTCTCAACGTTAATCACTCACTTTTTATCAGCTCGTAAGATTGAGTACTGGGAAAACAACAAAATTGTAAACCACGGTGGATTTAACCGTCTCAAAGGCTCCAAGGAACTGCACTACATTACCGGAAAAGTTTTAACCAAAGGTAACATAATAGTCAGACCTTACAATAATGGGAAAATCACCCTACCAAATGGTGAAGAGCGCGACTATGTGCTCTATGCTATTTGGGTTGATGGTAAGCCGGTTGATGAGTACTCGACTCGCGAAGCAACCAAGCAAGAAATTTGCGCCTGGCGTCGTGCGCACAATCATCACAAGTGGAATAAGACCGCAGCCGGCGCGCAATGGTATACCAGCAACAAACCGTGGTATGACTATCGCTACATCAAGGACTAATAAACACAAAAAGCGACAGACAACTGTCGCTTTTTTATACTCCCAAAAATATTACTGCAAAACTGCCTTGATTCTACGTATCCCAGCTGAGCTTGCCTGCTCTTTTTTTATTTTGAACACTCCCAACTCTTGCGTATTTGCAACATGTGGACCACCACAAATTTCACGACTAAACGGCGTATCAACATTTCCAATTGTATAGACACTAATCATATCACCATATTTATGAGCAAATAGCCCGACAGCTCCCTTGTTCTTAGCTTCTGCAACTGACATTTCTTCACACACTATCGGAAGAGCTGCAGCTATCTGCTCATTCACTATTGACTCAACTTGTTGTTTCTCATCATCAGTTAACTTATCAGTATGCGAAAAATCAAATCGCAACCGGTCTTTGGTAATATTTGAACCTTTCTGCGCTACATGATCACCAAGCACTTGGCGCAATGCTTGATGCAGCAGGTGTGTAGCTGTATGAAGCCGTGTAGTTTCTACGCTATGATCAGCGAGCCCCCCAGCAAATTTTTGTTCACTGCCTTTTCGAGAAGTATCTTGATGAGCTTTCAATTCTTGTTCAAACGCAACTTCGTCAACTTCTACACCAAGTCGTTTAATTTCTTCAATCGGAAACCCATACGTTGCGTACAACTGAAATGCCTCTACTCCTGAAATACTACCATCTGCAATAAATTGCTGAACTTTTTTTTCACCATCTACCAATACTTTTGAAAACTTTTCTTCTTCCGTTACTAATTCTGAAATAATCCGTTGGCGATTATGCTCAAGTTCATCATAAAAATCTTTATTAATATCAATAACTACCTCAGCAATTGCTGCAATAAAGCTGTCATGAATACGCACTTCCCGACCACGTCTGATACTTGAACGAATTAATCGACGCACCACATATCCTTGATCCATATTTGATGGAGCAACTCCTCGCTGATCACCAATAATAAAAACTGCTGCGCGGATATGGTCAGTGATTACACGAAGCGCCGTCACATTAGCAACATCATGAGCACGAGCTACAACAGCATCATAAATCGGCTTGATTGAATCGATCTCATAGACATTATCGTGACCATTAAGGATTGCTACCGTACGTTCAAGACCCATGCCAGTATCAACATTTTGTTGCTCAAGTGGTTCATAGACACCGTCAGGTGTCTTATTGTACTGCATGAATACATCATTCCAAATCTCCACCCAATTGTCTTCATCAGTGCCTGGATTTGATTTTTCAGAAGGATCCCCTGCACCTACCCAATAAAACATCTCCGTGTCAGGGCCACATGGACCGGTTTGGCCCGCAGGACCCCACCAATTATGTTTCTTTGGTAAATATGCAATTTTGTGATCAGGCATACCGAGCGAACG
>JAUIEQ010000133.1 GCA_030429785.1 bacterium | reverse complement strand
CATTAAAGCTAAAATGAGTGATAGTTGTGATTGCAGTTGCTTTGGCAGCTTCGTAGTCAAGTCCACCACATTTTATAAATAAAATACAATAACCAACCCCTCCAACGCCCTGTATAAGTATATTCCAATGATTGCCATGTACGTAGCCGAAAATCACGCAACTTACAATTGATAGTATGATAGCAATCGGTATTGGATTGTGACAGTCCTCAAGAAATGAGAGCGGGTAGCGAAATAAGTACTCTTCTGCCCAGGCCAAACATATTAGGATGAGCCAGGTGCTGAATGCATTAACTGGAAGTTGTGGGTCACTTTCATCTGTTGGTATGTCTATTCCAAATAGCATAAACGCACTTATAATAAAAAACACATAGATAAGCTTGACGCCTAGTACTATGAGCATGAGGCGAAAAATATCTGCGCTGTCTGTTACTTCTTCTTGAAGCCAGCGTATCATTGCACCCCCTTTGTATGTATGTTCTTGTTCAAGTTCAAAATGTAATCAAGTATTTTAGTATAATGCGGGCTTTTTGTCAATGCTTAATGCATGGTCGTTACATTGCGTTCATCTTCTAGCCGCAAACCGCATGGCTTATATACTACGAGTGAATGAAATTGGCTAAGATTTTGGACGCTATTTAAAAAGTGTCAAGAAAAGTTTCTAAAAAAAATAAAAAAGGTATTTGCCTTTGACAGTTTGCGTTCTGGCGCAGGGCTTATCACGACCATGTTTTGCATTAAGATCAATGGGGTGAGATTGCTCGTAAGTATGATGGTGGACTCAGTAATGTCTAAGTTCATTGGCGACCGCGCAGGTATTACGTTTGCAAAAATTTAGTAGCGCACATCTCATTACTTAAAATGGGATTTTATTTTTGAATAAAATCAGCTATACTGATAGTATAAGTACTAATACATACGCGATGTCTGTAACATCATTAGGAGATATGCTTCCCAAAAGAGCTCAAAAAGCAGGGATTGCTGAGCAGGTTGAGGCTAGCATGGTGCTTGAGCAGTTTACTGTTAAAGCAAAAGAGTTGTGGGGCGATGAAGTTGTGGCTGAAATGAAGCCATTGTATATCAAGAATAAGACATTGACAGTAGCTGTTACAAACGCATCGTTGGCTCAGGAAATGAAATTGCACGAACAAGAAATATTGACTTTTTTGAACAAGGATCAATCAGAAGAAACAGTGGAGCGTTTGCGGTATCTGATATAATCATGATCATTTTTCTAGGCTAATATATAATCAAAAAGCATACTATTTCATCTAATATTTTCTTGCTGATCTTTGCTCAATATGGTACTATATAGGTACTGTTTTTTTATATGACGTTACGAAAATACTTGATTTTAATGAGTTTGGTTTCCCTGGTTTGTTGGGCTGGTTTTGTGTCTGTGGTTAATTTTATTAATCCACTTGATGCTGGCCTCTTCGGTTTTGTGATGTTTTATGGTATTTTATTTTTTGCAACTGTAGCCACACTCTCTGTTTTTGGATTTATGCTTCGTGCCAGAATTCTCAGAGGTGAGTTAGTGTTTCGTCAAGTTGCGATTACATTTCGTCAAGCATTTTGGTTTGGTGTATTGGTGACAATCGCATTGTGGATGCAAGGTCGGTCCTTGCTGACGTGGTGGAATCTACTATTGCTAATACTAGCACTGTCAATATTAGAATTTTTCTTTTTGTCGCTGAAGCGAACCAGGCGAATATAGTATGAAGGAAGAACTGAAACAAATTAAACAAGAGGTGGCAGAGCAGCTTAGGCACATTACTGACCTCGAATCCTTACAGGAGCTCGAGGTGCGTTTTTTTGGACGCAAAGGAAAACTTAATGCTGTACTTAAGACAATCAAAGATTTGCCAGAAGACGTTCGAAAAGAAATGGGTGGTTTGGCAAATAACATGAAAAAAGATTTGCTGTCGTTGGTTGATGAAACTCGCGATGGTTTGAAGGACTTGTTAGCAGACAAGCCATCGTCAACAAAAGTATTTGATCCAACTATTCCAGGAGCTCAAGTAGCACAGGGAACGCTGCATCCTATTACGCACATGATGTACGACTTAAATGATGCGTTTTTGTCACTGGGGTTTGAAGTGTTTGAAGGTCCTGAGATTACGAGTGAGGAGTATGCATTTGATCATTTGAATTTTCCGCCAGACCATCCTGCTCGTGAAACTATGGATACATATTGGGTTGCAGGCACCGAGGATCAGCAAGGAGCGAAGCGTTTGAGTTTGCGACCACACTTGACTGGTGCGAGCGTTCGGTTCATGCAAGAGAACAAGCCACCATTTCGGTTTGTGTATCCGGGGCGCGTGTTTCGCAGTGAAGCAACTGATGCAAGTCATGAGCGAACATTTTATCAGTACGAAGCGTTGATTGTTGATAAGCACGTTCCATTTAGCGCGGGGCGTGTATTGGTTGATGCAATATTGGAACGTGTTTTTGGTCAAAAAGTCACAACACGAATGCGGTCAGGGTTTTTCCCATTTGTTGAACCTGGATTTGAAATTGATATGCAGTGCTTGGTCTGTAGTGGCAAGGGATGTAGTGTGTGTGGTCGAGTTGGTTGGGTGGAAATGATGCCAGGTGGTCCGCCGCATCCAAATGTTCTCAAAGCTGGCGGTATTGACTCAAACGAATGGCAAGGGTTTTATTTGAATATTGGACTTGATCGATTGGTGATGATGAAATACGGCATTGATGACATTCGGTTATTTCATTCAGGGGATTTACGATTTTTGAAACAGTTTTAAACATTCAAAGCATGAAAATTTCTCTCAACTGGCTGCGTGATTTTGTCGACATCCCCGCAAACCTCTCTGCAAAAGAGTTGGGGGAATGGGTGACCAAACACACCGCCGAAGTGGAAGAAGTGGCCGACGAAGCCAGCGCTTTCAAGCACATGGTGATCGGACAAATCCAAAGCATCAAAAAACACCCGGATGCCGATAAGTTAAGAGTTTGCAAGGTGAATGACGGCAATGCTATTCGTCAAATTGTTTGCGGTGCGCCAAATGCGCGCGCTGGGATTTATGTGGTGCTAGCTACCGAGGGTGTGTGCATTCCAACTAATGGTATGAAAATTAAGCAAGCA
>JAUIEQ010000132.1 GCA_030429785.1 bacterium | reverse complement strand
AGCAAAAATAACGTACGCTGGAGGTTGGTATGGCTAGAAATAGTACCAGGGTTAGTCAACGAAAGGTCGACAAGAAGTTGATCCAAGAAGGCTTACACGAGTCAGAGCAACGGCAAGTTGCTATGCAGTTGTACAGAGACGGAGAGACTGAATGTTGGGAGGATTACCCGCATTTATTTGAATCTCACCAAGAGTATTGGAGTATCACTGAAGAAGTATGGCCAGGAAGTTCGCTTTTGGCGGATTTTGCACATGAAGGCGGGTATCAATCAGGTGCAGATTTTACCAGCACGCTTTTACTGGGCCTGGCCGAGCTTCACGCTGATGAATTTGTGTATTAAAAAACAACCGTGGAATATTCCACGGTTTTATTTTTTTGCAGAAAAGTGTAATAACAGTTGGTTATAACGTCAGTCGCACCCCAAGTGTTAGGAGTGTTACTATCGCACCAGCAATAAGCAAACCAAGAAGTATATACTTCAAAGCTTGCACTCGCTTGATCCCAAATAACCATGCAGCAAGTGCGCCAGTCCATGCGCCAGTAGTTGGGAAGGGAATAGCAACAAACAAAACAAGTCCGAGTGGTCCGTATTTTTTGATAATTTTTTCTGTTTTTTTGCGAGTTCTTTCAAACACCCAAGTCATGAGGGTGTCAAATTGTTTGGAATGACCTCGTAGCCAATTGGTAATGGGTGCTGCGGTATACAGAATCAGAATCGGTGGAATCATATTACCGGTTATGGCAAGTATATACACAAGCCAAGTTGGGTAGTGGTATTGTGTTAACCCCAACGGAATGGCCAAGCGCAGCTCGCCAACTGGCGTGAGCGCACCTAAGAATATGTGTATAAGTCCTGAAAACTGTTCTGGCATGTAGCAAGTATATCACATACAGTTGTTGATGGTATAAGGTATTGACATTCATGATTGTTTGTGATATAAATTTTTATTACTCACAAAATGTAGTGTAGAACATTGGACAATTAAAAAAACAGAAAGAGGCGTGCTATGAAAAACAAGAGCATTCATGTGATAGTTGGTGATCGAGTAGAGATCTTTATTCCGGTATGTGAAGTACGGTTTCAAGGCACTGTGCTTGAAGTAGTAGAGCGGTTTGGGACACAAGGAGGTACGCGCATGAATCCTCTTTTGAAGGTGCTCACAGAAGCAGGAGAGGTTTCTTACTATGATGTCGGGCATGTAACGGATGTTATTAGCCGAGCCAAATATGTGGTTCAGCAACCGCAGAATATATATGCGGAAAGCATCATCAGAACAAGAAAAATGTTACACGCCCCAAAGCGCGGTGTGCTGGTTGGGTCGCTTCAGTCTTTGATTGAGTATTTTTTGGGAAGATTAACTTCTCGAAAAATCAATCGATATGTCGATGGTTTGCGAGCGGAGCAATTATTCTACAAACAGCGACCAGGGCTTATTAAGGTAGAGCAGGTTGGTCGTCTGAAAATGAAGATTCTTCGTGTTCGGGCAAAGCCATTCCAAAAGTGGGTAGAGCGAAATGTTGACCAGTTGCTAATGACGGCTCGCGCGATGGATAAGCTAGAAAATGCTCAGCATGACGCATGGATTGAAGAAATGCATTTTCTGGAGCAGGATTTTCTTGAGCCAAATGACTGCGCCGAGCGTGATAACCTTGATGATGCGGATTGGGATGAGCTGTTTCTTGATAAATTTATCGAAGATGATTACGATTATTACGATCATGATTGGTCTTCGGGTAGGGAATAGAACTACAAACCTCTGCGGTATAAAGCAGAGGTTTTTTCTTCAACAGCAAGTATTTTGTCGGTATGCATGGCTGTTAGTAACATTTTTTTCAAGGTCTTGATGGATTGAATTTTTTCCTGTATAATTCCAAACCGAAAGTCAAAGGCTCTCCACAGCGGCTCAAAAAACGAGTTTTGGTGGACAGCTCTTTTTCTTTGGTATCAATTTTATATGGAACAACAACCTACTGAATTAGAACAATTGCATGCTCAACGTGAGCAGTATCGCTCAAAAGCTTTTATGATGCTCGTGCAGTTGATTGCTATTTTTGGAGTTCCGGCATTTGCTGCAGTGTTTTTTGGCAAGCGCCTTGATGCGCAGTATGATACTGGTCGGCAGTGGCAGTTATTATTGTTAGCAGTAGCTTTTGTCTTGTCTTGGACGGTGACCATTCGCATGTTCATCAAGCTTGATCGAAAAGCACGTGAAGTTGATACAAAAATAAAACAACACAAACAGTCTTAATCGTTACCATACTATCCGCATGTTTTGGCGAGTAGAATCATCAATACCAACGTTGCAACCAGAAACCATCTTTATGATTGGTAGTTTTCCGGTGACTAATTCATTATTGATGATTAACTTGATTACGCTGTTATTGATTGTGGGTGTGGTATTGTTGAATCGAACAATGAAACTACGGCCAGGCAAGGCGCAAGCTGCGGTTGAACTGTTTTATGAAGGTATTGCTTCATTAGTGAACCAGATTACTAATAACCAAAAAGTTACCAATCGTATTTTGTATATGATTGGGGCGTTGTTTGTTTTTGTGGGTATTGCTAACTTGATTGGTTTTGTTCCTGGATTAACCAGTATTACATATAATGGTGAAGCGTTGTTCAGAAGTGCAACAAGTGATTTTAATACAACCTTTGGTTTGGCATTGGTGATGTTGTTGTTGGTTCAAGCACAAGCAATAGCAGATGCAGGGGTGTTTGGTTATATCGGGAAATTTATTCAAGTGAAGGCAGTTGTGAATGGATTTCGGCAAGGTATTGGCGCAGGTGCGCTTGGCTTGGTTGAGTTTTTTATTGGATTGCTTGATATTATTTCTGAGATTGCCAAAGTCATTTCATTGTCAATGCGTTTGTTTGGTAATATTTATGCGGGTGAGATTTTGATGGTGATTATTTTGGGCGGGTTTGCATATGGATTGCCAGCATTGTGGATGGCGATGAGTATGTTTGTTGGAGTGATTCAGGCGTTGGTGTTTGGAGCGTTGATTGCTGCGTACTACGGATCAGTAGTCACAGCAGATTCATAGTTCTTGTTAATAGCAAATAGTGAATTATTATTGATTCACCATTTACCATTATCAATAATT
>JAUIEQ010000131.1 GCA_030429785.1 bacterium | reverse complement strand
TTCATACACAGATGTTGAGAGTACCCAAGTGGTTGCAGGGCGATTCTTTGCTCAAGAAGAAGATCGGGGGATCAACCGCGTTGCTGTATTGGGGAGTGAAGTTGCAGATGATTTGTTCGGCAGCTTCTCGCCTATTGGTGAAAAAATTAAAGTCGGACGGGAGTCATTTACAGTGATTGGAGTGATGGAAGAGCGCGGCACAGAGGCATTTGTAAATCAAGATCGGCAAGTATTTGTACCACTTGAGACTGCGCAGAAGCTCTTGCTCGGTATCAATCATCTGGCGCTCGCTCGACTCAAAGTAGCTCAGTCGGCTGATCTTGATGCTGTATCAGAGCAAATTCGACAAGTCCTGCGTGACGAGCACGATATTGTAAATCCTGACAATGATGATTTTTCTGTTCGAAATGCATCACAAGCACTTGATTTGCTTGGCAACCTTACGGGCGCGTTGTCATTGTTCTTGTCTGCAATTGGGGCAATTAGTTTGGTTGTTGGTGGGGTTGGGATTATGAATATTATGCTTGTATCAGTTAATGAGCGTATTTCAGAAATTGGGCTGCGCAAAAGTATAGGAGCACGGCGCAAGGATATCAAGCAACAGTTTATTATAGAGGCGTTGTTGCTAACTATTTTTGGCGCACTCCTTGGTATGGTTGTTGGCGCAGTGCTTGCGTGGATCATTGCGGTTATTGCGCAATCACAGGATTTATTCTCTGTACCACTGTCTTCACTGGTGCTTGCATCAAGTATGGCAATTGTTATTGGCTTGACGTTTGGGTATTACCCAGCTCGCAAGGCCGCGCAACTTGATCCAATTGACGCACTTCGATACGAATAACATATGAATATATTTGCACCACTCACCATAGCAGTACAAGCATTGAGGGCTAATACCTTTCGAACGCTTTTGACTATTGTTGGTATTGTAATTGGTATTGCGTCAGTTATGGTTATCTTGTCTGGCGGTGAAGCGATCAAGGCATATATGAAGTCAGAAATTGATGCCTTTGGGTCTGATTATATTCAGGTTGAAATCAAAGTTCCTTCAACTGAACAAGCATCAACTGATAATGCAAGTGGTATTGCGCTAGGTATTTCAATTACCACACTAACGCTTGATGATGTTGATGATATACTTGAGCTTGAGAATATTGATCAAGCATATGGAGCATTGTTAGGGCAAGATGTTGTTTCGTTTGAGGAGCGTAATAACAACGCAACGTTATATGGAGTTGGGTCTGACTACATTGCTATTGACGCATCAGAGGTTGCGTATGGTAGATTTTTTACTCAAGAAGATGATCGTTCGCTTGCGCAAGTTGTTGTGCTTGGTGCTGATCTGAAGGATGATTTGTTTGGTGATCGAGAAGCGCTTGGCAGGTTTGTCAAAATTGGTCGGCAGAAATACGAGGTGATTGGTGTCCTCAAACAGCGAGGCGGGTCGTTATTTTTTAATACTGACGAGTTTGCATTTGTACCAATTCAAACATTGCAAAAAAAGAATATGGGAGTTGATCACATTCAAATGATTTTGGCGACGATGGTAGATGCGGCACGTGATCAAGTCACCAAAGCGCAGATTGAAGATATTTTGCGTGATAATCATGATATCATAAATCCAGTGCGGGATGATTTTGCGGTTACGACTCAAGCAGAAGCGCAAGATATTTTAGGAACTATTCTCAACGGCGTGCAATTATTGTTGGTGGCTATTGCTGGTATTAGCTTGGTTGTTGGCGGGGTCGGGATTATGAATATTATGTATGTAACAGTTGCTGAACGGCGCTATGAGATCGGTCTTCGTAAAAGCGTTGGTGCGACAGAGAAAAATATTTTGTGGCAGTTTTTGTGGGAAGCGATTATGGTTACCGGAATTGGTGGTATCATAGGTGTTGTGGTTGGGGTGCTGATGACGTTTGGTATTACGTCAGGTGCTGCTGTGCTTGGGTATACGTTTGTATTTACCTTGCCGTGGTGGGCGTTGGTGATTGCAGTTGGTTTTTCAGTGGCAGTTGGTTTGACTTTTGGGCTATATCCCGCCAAACAAGCTGCACAACTTGATCCAATCACAGCACTACGTAAGTTGTAAATAAAAAAGCAACCTTAAGTGGTTGCTTTGTTTGGTTTGGCTAGCATATTGTCAGCGATTAAGCTGAGCACAGCACATAGGTGGTATTTTTCAGCAGTATTCAGCTGAAAATACGTTTGTTTGGTTGAGTTGATCGGCAGGTTGACTACAAATTGACCCGCAGGAACAATTGTTCCATCGCTTACTTCAGTGTCAGCCAGAATATCATTCACGTCTTCTCTGGTTGAGTTCACAACCGTGATGGTCGAAAAGCTGCTGGAAAATTTTTGCAATATTCTGACCAATGCACGTAGTTGGGTTGATAGTATCACAATTGCGTGATTGATAGATACGGTTCTGCCGGCAAGACACACGGTAACATACAGATCAGGCCGAATAGTAATATTTACCGTTAAGCCGATACGAGTATAGGGAAATTGTACAATTTCGTTCTGTACATTTAGTTTGAAAACGCCTTGACCAACTGGTAAGTCTGTCATCAGCTAACCTCTTATGTAAGGTGAATGTTCAAAAGTACATTAGTAATTACAAATAATATCATTGTTTTTTACTTTTGTCAAGTTATAAACTTTTAGTATGAAGCGGATTGCTACTTTGAGTTGATGCTACAGATACATTGATTTATCTGGTACTTTGTGATATTATTTATTATTATTTGAACTTTTACTACGAAAGAATAATAAGTCAAAAGGAGATGGATTATGTTTTCTTGGCTAGTCACTAAAAGGGTATTTGGAAACTTTTTCCCGGTATGGCTGGATAAGCTGAGCGGAAAACTTGGCATTGTTTTGATTGTCGCTACTTTTGGATTTATGGTGTATATTCTGGCGGTGTATATTTGTATGTTTGTTAAAGTTTTTTAACAATAACTTCCAGGAGGATATATGGAGCAAAATGATCTTGTAAATGAAGAGCGACGACAACGCGCTATTGATGACATAGTTGCAATGATTGTAAAAGTTGATGGACATGAACTTGGGCAATACGATTTGGAAGCAATGACTATGAAACAACTGCATTGGCTG
>JAUIEQ010000130.1 GCA_030429785.1 bacterium | reverse complement strand
CTGATCAACAAATCAAGCGCTGCCTGATTAGAGGCAAGTTGAGGAGCAAATCCGCCTTCGTCACCCAAACCTGTGCTTAGTTTTTTTTGTTGCAACAATGCATGCAAACAATGATATACCTCAGCTCCAATACGAACTCGTTCACGCAACAATTTGTGCTTTGGTACAATCATAAACTCTTGCATCGAAAGACCATTGTCAGCATGTCGACCGCCATTGATAACATTCATCATTGGACGCGGCAACTTGGCAGGTTGCTTGAAATCGTACGCCTGAGCAAGATATTTGTACAACGGCACATTATGATGCACTGCCCCGACTCGAGCGCAAGCCAATGAAACAGCCAATAAGGCATTGGCACCAAGCTTTTTTTTGTTTGTTGTTCCATCCAAGTCAATCATAGCTTGATCAATCGCAGCCATATCATCAATTGACATGCTATATAATTTACGAGCTATTGTTTCATTAATATTCGCAACTGCTGCTTGCACACCATTGCCCAGATAGCGCTTTTTTGAAGTATCGCGAAGTTCATATGCCTCATGCGTTCCAGTCGAAGCACCTGACGGCGCGTATGCTGTACTTGATTCCCCAGAAGACAATGCGACTTCTGCGCACACCGTTGGATTTCCGCGAGAATCCAATACTTCGTACGCTTCTATATGTTTGATTTTTGACATACAAATGACTTTAGTAAATAAAGCAATGTGCGCTAGACCATGTATGGTACAAGACCAGGTTGTTTTTGGTCAACCAAAAATGACAACAACGCACCGCCGCCGGTTGAAACATACGACACGTCATCAAGTAACCCAAGCTTGTCAAACAATGCAGCTGTTTCTCCACCTCCGATAACGCTAGTTATTTTTTCTTGAGCTGTCAGCGCTGCTATCAACTCCGCAATCGCTTGTGACCCATGCATACCCTCAGGCTTTTCCATAAATCCAAGCGGGCCATTAAAAAATACTGTTTTGGCTTCACGAATTTTCTGAGCATACTCAACTGCCGTAACCGTACCGATATCAATAATACGATCATTATGCTCAATCTCATCAAGATTTCTCAACTCTGCTTCAATATCATTAGTGGTCACTGAATCACAAATGACATCTCGCGGCAATACGACGTTTTTATGCTTTACGATCGCTTTACTGCTTTTGATAAACAAATCTTCTACCACTGACAAACCCAAATTATTACCCGCACTAGCAAGTAGTGTATTTGCCAAAATTCCACCTGTCAAAACATACGTTGCTTTTGACAGCAAATGCTTAATACATGGTAATTTTGTTTTTGTTTTTGCACCCCCCATCACCACAACAAAATCATCAGATGCCTGAACAACTTTTGTACTCAATTCATGAACTTCTTCTTCTATTAGAAGACCAATATACGAATCCATTAATTCCACCAAAGCAACTGTTGATGCAAGCGTTCTGTGAATTGATGCAAATGCATCATGCACTAAAATATCACCTAACTCAGCCAACTGCTTAGCAAACTCGACACTATTACTCTCTTCACCAGGGTTGAACTTGAGATTATCAAGCAAACAAACGCGTCCAGGCTTGAGCTTACTAACATGTTTTGCAGTAGACGCATCCACCAGACCTGGGATGTGCTGCACTGGCATGTTGAGCATTTTTGTCAATTCCTTTGCAAGTGGCTTGGTTGTTAATTTTTGATCAAGACGTCCATGCGGCCTACCTAAATGTGTCATCAATACTATTGACGCTCCTGCTGCTAATAGATATTGTATTGTCGGCACTGTTCGACTGATTCTGAACAATTCTTCTGGTGCGACTGAACCCGAATCATCAAGTGCAACGTTATAATCAACCCGCAAAAGCACTCGAGAGCCAGTCAAGTTGTTAGCTGATGATAGTGTACGAAATTTCATAAAAAATATTCTATAACTTTATTATAGCATAGTACCGAATGTAATGTTGAAACACTGAGGATACACAAGGAGACAACTCCAGAACCCCAGAGCATATTTCGTCTTCTCTAGGGTTTTTCTTTTCCGAGATCTCGTGCGCCTGGCAATCATTTCGGCTTTCAGCCAGATGGTCAGCTATGCTCACCACTTGATTGCCAGCGACACAGTCGCAAAGGTCCGGGTGCGCGCGGACCCGGTATTTTCGGGGGTATGGCATCGGAAGGCCGATGGGCGTCCTGCGGATGTAACTATCCGGAGGAAAAACCGATGCCATACCGCCCCATATTTGATCCAAGGAAAAGAAAAAGTTTTTTTTATTTTTTAATTTACAATATATGAGTATATCATCATATCATTTTTTTGTCAATAGCAAATAATTTGACTAAAAATAAAGAATAACCAACAACTGTTAAAAACCCTACCAATGCACTGACTGCGCCTACTTTAAAGAAAAACAGCCAATCATACACTGGCTGTTTTTCATATTAATCAACGAAACTCTACCGTAAGCTATTGAATGTACCCATGAAACTTCACTCCAGACCCAATTAAGAAAACTTGCTGCTTTTTATGACTTATAAAAAGCAAACCCCACTTATCACCTTCAGATAAACGGTACATATCAAATATCTTACCTGAACGAACGCGTGTCACAGACACAGTCTTTTCTACGTTTTCATCAATAAAATCAAAACGGATTTCATGATGTTCTTTATCTTTATACACATGAACACTTTGATCTGCACAACTCCACTCAAGACTTTGAAGCAGACATCCATGACCATTTACCACATAGTCAGGCTGCTCAGTAGGCACACATGCACTATCGGTAACTGCTTGTTGCAATATTGCAGTACAGTAACTATGTCCTGACAGTTCTTGGCGAGTCTGCACTCTCATTCCCGAATCAGTACATGCTGAATCTTCCCAAGCTGTGTAATCACAAGTACATGCACTATCGCTCATTTGCGCCATATAACCATCATCACATTGCGTATCACTATACGAATACTCGACCTCAGCGATACCATCAGCAACACAACTGCGATTCACTTCAACGGCAGTACACTGGTTAGTAGAATCATTTTGGTCATCGCCTACTTGGTCATCATTCTGCTCATCATTTTGATTGTCATCTGATGAATTATCATCATTAGTAGAATCTTGTGTGCAGTCTACATTTTCTGCTG